>DFJS01000013.1 GCA_002373165.1 Ruminococcus sp. UBA3665 | reverse complement strand
TCCGGATGTGACAAAGAAGTGACTGTCCGTTTGGCAGGGAGTTCTGTCTGATCGGCGGCATATCTCCATGCAAGCTGCCGCTGCATTCTCTGTACCAGACTGCTGTCCTGTTCCGCGGAAATTTCTGTATTTGCCGCAGCGGCTTCTGCCCCTGTGCCGGGATGCCATACCCAATACTCTGCCATAGCGGAATGATAACTCCGGCCGTTCATAGCTGAATTCAGTGCATCGCACTCATCCGAAGAAAGCAGATAGGCCAGAATCCAGTCCTGCATACTGTTCAGGTCAGGGGCAAGCAGTTTGGCAGCATCCGGATAAATTTCCAGAAAACCGGCTGTATTGCAGATATGTGACTGTGGAATGTCACCTGTCAGGACTTCATCCATCACGAGGAACAGCTTCTGCTGTGCGCGGGTCAGTGCAACATAAAGCAGACGCATTTCTTCACTTTTTTCTTTTTTGTCGCGCTGATAATTCAGATACTGATACGCGGCAGAATTGAATTTCAGATAATTTTTTCTGTCCAGCATCTGAAGGCCCAGCAGGCCTGTTTCGTCTGCCAGCAGAGGAGGCGGCGCAGGCTTGGAACTGAATTTCCGCTGGGAATACAGCAGAAATACAAACGGATATTCCAGCCCTTTGGATTTATGAATTGTCTTGACAGAAACATAATTTCCCTGACTGCCTTCCGGGTTGACCTGAAAAGTTTCACTGCTTTCCAGCAGAGAATCCAGACGGCGAATCCAGCCGCTGAGACAGCTCTGACCGGCCAGATCGGCATGATCCTGATATTCTTTTGCCTGCTGTGCGAAGAGTTCCAGACGGTCGCGGCGTTCTTCCGCCTGATCATACAGACTTTGAAGCGAGAGCAGATCAGTCATTTCATAAATTTCATAAATCAGCTGTTCCAGCGGCATAGTATCTGCCATGCTGCGCATTTCTTCCAGCTGATTCAGGAACAGGCGGCATTTTTGTGCCAGCACGGAATTATCATATTCTCCCAGGCTTTTCATCTGGAGATAGATTCTTCTGCCGTTTCCGGAAACTTTCAGCATAGCAAGATCTTCCGGCGTAAAGCCGTACACGGGCGAAAGCAGTACCCCTGCCATAGGAACATCCGCCAGAGGATTATCCGTCACACGCAGAAGATTAGAAATCAGCTGGATTTCCGGGAGCATCAGAAAACCGTCGCTGTCGTCACAGCTGAACGGAATGCCGCGCTGTTCCAGTTCGGCGCAGATTGCCTTGATATGAAGTGTTCTGACCAGAATACAGAAATCTTTATATTCGCAGGGGCGTGTATCCGGCGCAGAAGCATTTTCTTTCTTTTTTTGCGGAACGGGGAACTGTTCCCGGAGCATTTCGGCGATGGTATCGGCCATACAGGCGGCCTGGAGGTCAGGCGGATTTTTTTCTTTTTCCTTAACGGCAGCCGGGAACAGAATGGAAACGCCCTGATACTGCGGATTTAAGTTTTCGTAAGCTTTTGTTCCGGGGTTCAGCTGATGCTGGGCGTTATACTCGATTTCTCCGCATTTTTCTGACATCACGGCACGGAACAGCGCATTGATAAAATTCAGAATGCCGGGAGCACTGCGGAAATTCTGGTTCAGGTCGATTCTGGAGAGTATCTCTTCCGGGTAGGGGTCTTTACTCAGAGTATTCAGGAAATTATCCGGATTTGCCTGACGGAACCGGTAAATAGACTGTTTGATATCGCCTACCAGGAATGCATTTTTTCCGTAAAGCAATTTTTGTCTGCCCTGGGCATCGGCATCAGACAGCAGTTTGAACAGACAGTCCTGTTTGTCATTGGAATCCTGATATTCATCAATCATAATCAGCTTATATCTGGAAGAGAAGTCTTCGGCCAGAGGCGTTTTGGTCACAGCACCTGTCTGAAGATTAATTTCTCCCAGTTTTTCCAGCACAAAGCGTTCGGCATCGTCAAAACTCAGAATATTTTCATTTTTCTTTTCTTCCCGGAGAGCGGCCTGAAATTCTCTTGTCAGTTCCAGCAGAAGCGGAATTAATTTTTCCTGGAGCAGTACATCTTCTTTCCAGAATGCAAGAGGCTGAATCAGGGCTGTTTCCATGCAGGAATATTTTCCTTTATAAATTCTGCGGATTTTATCGAAATTTTCCTTCTCTTCTTCGTGATAATAATCTTCATTTTTCTTGCCTCCGGGCATATTCATAAACTTGCCGATTGTCCGGTGTTCTGCAATGATTTCATCGGCCGTGCTTTTCTGATAGAACTGTCTGAGTGCGCCTAACTTCGCAAGATCATTATTCAGTATTTTTTCATATTTGCGGTCATTCGGGTCGTCATAGGCATCATGTGCAAAACCGCTGCACAGCTGTGCCAGTCCGATGCATTCTTCCAGCTCCTGACAGATATCTTTCCGGATTCTTTCCAGAAATTGTGTCTGATTCCGGCAGAGTTCCTCTGCCTGATGCATCCAGTATTCCGGAAACGCCATTGCACCAAGATAGCCATCCAGTTTCAGAATTCTGTAGCCGATTTCACTGCTGTCCTGTACAGAAAAATAATTGAACAGAAACTGCATTTCTTCCCTGCGTCCGCCGGGATTTTTTTCCTCATCATATTTCATGCTCCATTCCCGGAGTTTTCTTTCCATGACTTTTTTCCGGATGATGTCTTCATGAGCCTTGTCTGTAATGGAAAATTTGGGAGAGATGCCGTAACTTTCGGCATTTTCCCGGATAAAATCAAAACAGAATGAGTGGATAGTCGAGATTCTGGCACTGCCCAGCATATTTCTCTGCCGGAACAGCCATTGATAGGTTTTATTTTTTTCCTCTTCCAGCTGTTGCAGACAAGTACTGCCGGATACGGCTTCTCCGTTATCGAATTCTTTTTTTGGCAGAAGCAGCAGAAGCTGATATACAGCGGCCTCCAGTGCAGAGAATTTTTGTTCCATCACGCAGCCGATCAGTTCCAGTTCAGCAGCGAGTGTTTTCAGCCTGTGGGAGATTCTCCTGTTCAGCTTGCTTTTCATATTGGCGGCAGCATCTTTGGTAAATGTCACGACGATAATTTCATCCATGCGGACTTCTCCGCCGGACAGAATCCGGAGCAGCCGTTCTACCAGAACAGTAGTTTTTCCGCTTCCGGCGGCCGCAGAAACAATAATGCTTTTTCCGTTTGTCTGAATCGCATCGATCTGCTGAGGAGTCCACTGCATCCACTGATACATATCACAGATTGTCTGTACAAGTCCGGCAGTTTCGCTGTTTTTTCCTGCCAGCTCTGTGATTTTTTCTGTCAGAGTCCTGATTTCAGATTCCAGTTTTGTCTGATTCATGATTTCTGTTCCTCCTCATCTGTTTGATTTTCAAATACCTGCCGGAGAGCTTCCTTTTTTTCTTTTTCAGAATAATTCAGTTTTTCTTTCCGGACATTGCCGCAAAGTTCGGCACAGGGGCAGTAAGTACAGGGCGAATAGCTCTGATACAGGTACGGGTCGGGAGCAATTTTTCCCTCATAGAGCTTATCGGCCATTTCGCAGATTTTCTTTTCCACATGCTGTTTCATGCTGTCAAACTGTTTTGGAGTAGCCCGGAACAGCGTATCTTTTACTTTATGATTCATGATATCCGCCGGAGCAGAAACTTCTTTCTGCATATACGGAACAGAATCTTCCCGGAGCAGTCCTCTTACCTGATAATGCTCGTCCAGCAGATCTTTCTGCGTGAGTTTCTGATGTTCTCTGTCCTGATATTCTTCGCCGGAAAGCTGACCGCACGGCAGATACAGCACGCCGACAGGGACAGCGTTTCCGAACGCGCCGTTCTGTTCCAGAGCAAGCAGATAAATCAGCATCTGCATATCCAGACCGTGTGCAATTTTTTCGGGTGTGAGAGACTTGTTGCCTGTTTTATAATCCACTACGCGCATCATGTTCTGCTCTTCCGTATGGCACAGATCGACACGGTCAATTTTGCCGTGACAAAGAACAGAGCCGTTCCGGAGTGAATAAGGCTTGTAGACTTCCTGATGATCGACTTTTGCCTCGAATGCCGCAGGCACAAATGAAGACTGCTTTAATTCTTCCTGCATATGCAGCAGCATCTGGAGCAGGCTCTGAATCTGATATTCATAATTTATCAGAAAACTGCTGTCTTTCTGTTCAGATTTGGAAAAATTTTCTGTTTTAAAGCATTCCGCAGCTGTACGGAGTTCGGTTTCGAGTTTTTCCGGAGTCAGCTGGAGAAAGTCTTTTGGATGGGCACTCAGAATTTTTTCCAGACAGTAATGCGCCAGATTGCCGATGCTTAACGGATTCAGCGCGGCTTTCTGCGGCAGGTAGAGTTTCAGGCAATAAGTACAGAAATATTGAAAAGGACATTGATAGAACTTTTCAATGCCGGACGGCGAAAGCAGAATCTGACTGCCCAGCAGATGCCGCATTGTCTCTGGAGAAGCCTGTATCGGCTGATCAGTATGTGTTTCCGTCAGTTTCCGGATACGGGAAGCATACAGCGGATTTTGTTCCAGCAGGGCACGAAGAGAAGCTGTTTCGGCATCATTTCTTTTGAAATTTCTGACAAAATGAAAATACGCTGATTCTTCTGTCCAGGCATAATATTCCGGCGGCAGCATATCCTGCCGAATCAGAACGGACTCATCCTGAAACATGCTGCACACATCCCCGATTACAGACGAAGGGTCAGCAGGTTCGTGAGAAATATCCGTTTCCGGGAAAGTCAGATACAGCCGTTCGGAAGGCGATGCCAGAATCTGGTTAATCACGAGCAGTTCTTCAGAATATAATTCCGGCAAAAGACGTGTAATATGCAGTTTTTGTGCGGACTGTTCCAGCTGTTCCAGTTCTTTTTCCGTAAAAATGCCGCCGGGGCTGGGCGTACCCGGATAGATGCCGCTGACTACGCCGGGAACAAATACAACTTTTGGCGAACTAAGCCGGACAGTCAGCACTTCATACAGCGTTTCAATCACGCGGATGCTGTCCAGAGTTTCCGGCGGTACAGAAAAGGCAGTGCTTTTGCATAACATCAAGAAAATCTGATATAATTCTTTAACAGATACTATTTCAGAATCCAGACTGCTGACAACTGTATTCATCATCTGGCCAAGCAATTTCCAGAGAGCAGACAATTCGTTCTGTTTCAGGACTTCCGTACCCTGTACAGTCTTTTGCTGGAGCAGAAAAGCTTCATAGGCTTCTTTTTTCTTTTGCAGAAAACTGTACAGCACCCGGCAGAATTTTCTGACACTTGTATGCTCGCACTGTGTTCTTAATTCTGTTATTTCGGCAAGAAACGCACAGCGCAGAGCTTCCAGTTCTTCTCCGCCGAAGGGTTCGCTTTTCTGATTGATCTCCTGACGGCCGCTGACATAGAACGGCTCGTTCCAGTCCGTGCCGCGGATGTTCCAGACAAAACAGAACTGTTCCAGCATAGCAGTTTTTTCTCTGCCGTATCCGGAAACATCATTCTTGAGATATCTCAGCAGAGCATCGGTATTCCAGCGGAAATTTCCGGAATCTTTTTCTTTTTCCGCAGAAAGGATTTCCAGCAGAGAAAGAAAAGCGCGTATCAGGGCAGTATGCAGAACCGGCCGCTGTGCGGCGATATCATACGGCAGATGATATCTTGCAAAAGCACGTTCCAGCAAAGGGCGGTACACTTCCGGATCTTTCACGGCAATGGCGATATCCCGGCAGTGCAGAGAGTCATATGACGAAAGCAGCTGATAAATTTCGGCACAGATATATTCAACTTCCGAGACGGGGTCTTCTGCCTGAAATACATGCACATGCCCCTGATACGGCGCACTGCTTCTGACAGAACGGAAAATCTGAGAACCGACTGCTTCCAGATCCTGATACGGAGAGCGTCTGTATTCCGGGCGGTATGTGATTCTGACAGAATCCGGCCTGATTTCCTGTGCCATTTGTTTCAGATTCAGGAATGTTTGATTGCCGCCGTCGAAAATACCGGATGCTTTCCGGCCGGGGTTATCTGCACGGAGTGCGATAGAAAACCGGCCGGCCTGATGCATCATTGTTTCCAGCATCTGGTACTGATCGCCGGAAAATGTGCCGAACTCATCCACATAGATATGCATTCCGCAGAAAAATCCATGTTTGCCGGCCAGAGCGGCCGCACTGGTCAGATCGTTCAGGCTGTCGCAAAGGCCGTGTTCCTGCAAAATTCTGTCATAAGCAGATAAAATTTCGGCAATATCCCGTGTTTTGTCGCGCAGAAGTGAATTTTCCTCGGCCGAAACAGAAAAATCCTGCATTTTTTCGGCAGTAACGCCTTCTTTGCGCAGTTTGGAAATCAGTTTCTGCAAACTGAGAAGATCTTCCGGAGAAGATAATTTTTTCAATACTGTCAGTGCATCTTTCTGAGCGCATTCCTGTACAGCCTGATACAGAAACAGTAATTTTTCCTGTTCAGAAGCATAATTTTTTCCGCTGTCGCCGTACCGGAGCAGAATTTCCTGTGACAGCGTGGAAAAACTATAAGTCTTCATCCTGTTAAATAATTTTTTATCCAGATAATCATAGAGACGTTTTTCAGCCTCGAACGAAAACTGCATCGGCACAAGCAGGATGACTGGTTTCTGTGCCGTCAGATCCTGCCTGATTTGTTCCATCTGGTGATAAGATTTGCCGGTGCCGCACCCGCCTAAGATAAAATCAAACATAGCATTTCCCCTTTTCCTTAAAATCATTAAGATATTATTATTATCTGATTACTGTACCAGATCGTTAGAATCGAACACATCGCCGCATTCCGGGCAGAATCTGGGCGGTTTGGAAGGATTTTCCGGCATCCAGCCGCATTTGTCGCAGCGGTACTGTTTCACGCCTGCCGGCTTGGGCTTGCCGCATTCGGCGCAGAATTTGCCCTGATTGAACGCTCCGCAGGCACATGTCCATCCGTTGGCGGAAGGCTTGGGCTTGCCGCATTCGGCACAGAATTTTCCTGTATTCTTGGCACCGCAGGAACAGTTCCATGATTCGGAATTTTCCGAAACAGAGACAGCAGGCTGCTGCTGTGCGTTCATCTGATAGAGCTGCTGTGCATTCAGGCCGCCCATCTGCTGTGCCATATTCATGCCCATAAAGCCTGTCATAGCTCCGGCACTGTTGCTGGCGGCGGCGCGCATGGCATCGGCCTGTGCAGCGGCCAGATTGGCGGCGGCCATGCCGGGATTCTGATACATGCCGGCTTTCTGCGCCTGTTTAATCAGCTCTTCATCCTCTTTGGATGCCGTTGCCGAATTGATCATGACAGAAACGATTTCAATCCCGCGGCGTTCTTTCCATTTCTGTGCAAGAGCAGTATTCATGGCATCCGTCAGTTCCTGAGTATAACCGGGCAGTGCGCTGTAACGGATGCCCTGTGCAGAAATCTGTGCAAAGGCAGGCTGCAATGCTGTCAGGAATTCGGCTTTCAGCGTACCGGCAAGCTGATCGGTCGTATAATTCTGCGATACGTTGCCGCATACGTTTGTATAGAACGTAACCGGATCGGTAATTTTATAAGTATATTCGCCGTTGCACCGGATGGAGATATCAATATCCAGATTGATATTTCTGTCTACGACTCTGAACGGAACGGGATTCTGTGTGCCGAATTTATTATTCATGATTTCTTTCATATTGAAATAATACACGCGCTGGTCGTGGGCGGTACTGCCGCCGTAGCCGACTCTGCGCCAGGTATCGGCAATAAAGTCTTTAATGCTCTGGCCGATGCTGTCGCCGAACAGGCTGGGAGCAGTGGAATTATCATAAGTATATTCGCCGGGCTGTGCACAAAGTTCCACGACTTTTCCGTTATCGACAATCATCATGCACTGTCCGTCTGCTACGACGATGCCGCTGCCCTTGGTGATGACATTTTCATTTCCGTGGGCAGAACTAAACGTTGCACCTTTGGTAATGACTTTCTTTCCCTTGACTGCCAGTATATTAGAAGGCAGAGCCTCGCAGTAAAAATAATCTTTCCACTGATCGGCGGCGGCCGAACTGATGACACCAACTGCCGCAGACAATACAGTAGTACCGGCTGCCGCCGCTGCGGCTGCTGCGGCTGTCCCTAACATTTTAAGACCCATAAACAAATTTTCCTTTCTGATTTGAATTAGATCCGTACAGAATTCTGTCTCTGTAGGATATCTTTTATTATAGCATATTTTTTTGTATAAGTCAATTATTTTTTTAATTTTTTATTCTGATTATTTGTGAAATATGCAGTAACACGTTTTTTTCGCTTGACTTCTGTTTAAATTTATGTTATCATTTCTTTGTGTACAATTTCAATCAATTATACTGAAGAAGTGAAAACAGCTTCTTTATCCCAATAAGGAGTGTATCAGATATGATAAAATCATTTCCTAAACTGCTGACAATTCAGGACATCTCCTGCGTAGGACAATGTTCCATGACAGTCGCTCTGCCGATTCTCTCCGCCTGCGGCGTGGAAACCTGTGCCCTGCCGACAGCGGTATTATCCAATCATACAGCATTTTCCGACTTTACCTGCCATGACCTGACTGACGAACTTCCGGTTATTTCCCGGTGCTGGAAAAATCAGGATGAAGAATTCCTGTTCGATGCCTTCTATACAGGATATCTTGGCAGTGAAAAATTAATCCATATAACGGCCGATATCATCAAAGCACACAGCAAGTCTCATTCGCTGTTCTTTTTTGACCCGGCTATGGCTGATAACGGAAAATTATACCCGGCATTTGACATGCAGTATGCCGAGGCGATGAAAACTCTCTGTTCCAGTGCCGATGCCATTCTTCCGAATCTGACAGAAGCCTGTCTGCTGACCGATACGCCTTATCCGGAAACATATAATCAGAATTTTATCAGCAAACTGGTAGACAAACTGCATACCGCCGGCGTACAGATTGTAATTCTGACCGGAATCAGCTATGCTCCCGGCTATACAGGCGTTGTTGTCTCTGACAGAGGAAATATGCAGTATTACCAGCACAAAAAACTGCCTCACGGCAGTCACGGAACAGGCGATGTCTATGCTTCGGCCTTTATCGGAGCCTGTCTGCACGGCAAAAATATTTATCAGGCATGTAAAATTGCGGCGAATTTTGTCGTAGCCTGTCTGGAAAATACTATTGATGATCCTTCCCACTGGTACGGAGTCCGGTTTGAACCGATGATTCCGTCACTGATCCGCGCGATAGAAGAATAAAAATCCAGCAAAACCCGGCATAAGCCGGGTTTTGCAATTTATTTCTTCCGATAGTAAAAATGAACCCGGAATAATACCAGCAGTACACACAGAATCGTCACGCCTGTATCGGCAAAAACAGAAAGCCACATATTGGCAAATCCGCAGAAGCCCAGCAGCATAATCACGAATTTGACCGCCAGTGCCAGTACAATGCAGATTCTTGCTGTAGCATTCACTCGCCGGGCGATTTCCAATGCCGTCAGGATGCAGGCCGGGTCTGACCGGAGCAATACCACATCGGCGGATTCTACTGCGGCATCCGCGCCGCTCCCCATTGCGATTCCCACATCTGCCCCGGACAGCACAGGTGCATCGTTGATGCCGTCGCCGACAAACAGCACAGCACCTTTCTGTTCCCGGATTTGCTTCAGATATTCCGGCTTTTCCGTAGGAAGCAGTCCTGTATGGACTTCCTGAATCTGAAGCTGTCCGGCGATATTCTGTGCATGTTCGGAGCTGTCTCCTGTCAGCATGACGGTATAAATCCCCTGCTGATTGAGTTTCTGCACTGTTTCGGCGGCGTGTTCCTTCGGCACGTCAGAGAGCACCAGTCTGCCGTAATAGGCCTGATTTACAGCAACATAGATACATGTTCCGGCAGAGCTGTATTCCGGGCAGGAAACTCCCAGTTCTTCCATGAGTTTTTCATTGCCGCAGGCAACCTGCATTCCGTTTGCCTGGCCGATGATGCCTCTTCCGGCCAGTTCGCGCACGGTCTGGGCAGGTTCGTATTCAATGCCCTGTTCCTGCATATAGGCAAGAATGCTCTTAGCAACAGGATGAGACGAATAGCTCTCACAGGCGGCACACAGCTGGAATAATTCTTCTGTTTTGCAGTCTACCGTTTCGGCCTCTGTGACTGTGAAAACGCCTTTTGTGAGTGTTCCTGTCTTATCCATGACAGCGGCCTTGATTTTTTCAAGAGCTTCCAGCGAAACGCCGTCTTTGAATAAAATTCCCTTTGCTGATCCTGCTCCGATGCCGGAAAAGAAAGCCAGCGGCACACTCAGCACCAGTGCACACGGACAGCTGATCATCAGGAAATTCAATGCTGTATAAATCCAGTGTGACCAGTTTCCAGTGACAAGCGACGGAATCACAGCAGTCAGCACGGCCACGGCCACGACGGCAGGTGTATAGATTCTGGAAAATCTTGTAATAAACCTGTCAATTTTCGGCTTTCCGGCGGCGGCATTTTCCACGCTGTCCAGAATCCGGGTAATCATAGAATCTTTCAGTCCGGCAGAGGCTTCTACTTCCAGAACGCCGTTCAGATTGATACAGCCGGACATCACTTTGCTTCCGGCTCTGACCGAGACAGGAACAGGCTCTCCGGTCATGGCGGATGTATCCAGCGAACTTTCCCCTCTGCGGACGATGCCGTCCACGGGAATTCTGTCTCCGGCGCGGACAAGCAGAAGATCGCCTTTTTTCACCTGTTCCGCCGGAACGGTTTTGACATCGGCAATACCGAAAATTTTCTGTACTGTTTCCGGACGCATGTCAATTGCCTGCATGACAGAACGGCGGCTTCGTTCGACAGCGATATGTTCAAACAGTTCCCCGACCCGATAGAACAGCATGACACCGGCGGCCTCTTCCCAGGAACCGACACACATAGCTCCGATTGTAGCAATACTCATCAGGAAATTCTCGTCAAACATCTGGCCTTTGCAGATACTTTTCAGCGCATGGAACAGCACTTCCCACCCCATCAGCAGATAAGCCGAAAACAGAAAAATATCCGAAAGCAGAGCATTTGTTCTTTGCAAAATCAGACCGATCAGGAAAATCACAGCTCCGATCATCAGCGGCACGGCCTCGGTAAAACCGGAAGCATTCTGTGTCTGGGCGGCTTTGGGAGTGACATGTTTTTTCCAGACAACGCCCTCTGTAATCTGACTTGCAGCCGAACGGATTTGTTTCAGCAGTTCGTGAGAATCGGTATTTTTGCTGACATACAGATGCAGCTGTCCTGTCGCGTAGGAGAGTGCGGCAGATTCCACGCCGTCGAGTTTCCGGACGGCATCTTCGATTTTGGCGGCACAGGCGGCGCAGTCGATATTTTCAACATCGTAGACAAGTTTTACACTATCCTGCGGAACAGGTTTTTCCTCCGGAACTTCTTCTGTCCGGGGCAGATAGTCACAGCAGCGGCAGTTCGGGTCATTACACTGGAATTTTTTCATTTCGCGGGCGTAATCCCGTGCATGATGATGACCAGCATGTTCTTTATCCAGAAACAGCACACCCTCATCCACTTCACGGGCGGCAGACTGCACCTGTTCCAGCAGATGATCTGTATCCGTAACAGTCAGATGCAGCTGACTGGATGAAAATACGAGACTGGCTGCTTCCACCTGGGTCAGTTTCCGGAGACGTTCTTCAATATTTACAGCACAGCGGGGACAATGCAGATGTTCCACGCGATAGATCACTCTCATAAAACCCCTCCTGAAAAATCAAGAATATTTGAACACTTGAATAATTGTTCAAATATATTATAGCATATTCCAACGGACTTGTCAATACTTTTTTGAAAAATTAATAAAAATTTTATTTTATAGATAAAACATTCCGGACTGACAGTTTCTGCCCGTCCGGAAAACAGTTTTTATTTTTTGCCGAACAGCGCACTGAAAAAGCCTTTTTTCTTAGGCTGTTCTTTTTTAGGCTGTTCCTGGGGGGGCTGTTCCTGAACAGGAGTTTCTTCCTGCTTGACTTCCGGCGCAGGAGCTTCCTGTGCAGGAGTCACATCATAGAACGGTTCGGAACTGCCTGTCCAGTTTTTTCCGTTTTCGTTATGATAAGAAACATACTCCAGATGCAGGCCTCTGGCAAAAGGCAGTGCGGCATCGGAAATTTCGTTCCGGATGGCCTTGCGCTGTTCTTTCTCGATGCCGGGCTTCCAGTCGATGATAATCAGATAATGCGGCCGGATTTCTTCTTCTTTGCGGATAGTTCTCAGCCATACTCTGTTGATGACATCTTTATCCTGAATATATTCCGTAATATGATTCATCAAATCCTGATTGGGCATTTCCGGCTTGGTGACGATAATTTTACCACTGTCGGCGTTCATGCTTCTGACTGTGACTTCGGACAGATCGCCTTCGGCAGCTTTCTGGGTCAGTTCCAGCAGCTGAAGATCCAGCAGCATCGGCGCACCGCTTCCGGGGTTGATGATAATGCCTGTTTTATCGGGATTTTCTGTCAAAAGCCGGTGCATATCAGCAAAGCGGACAATTCTGGCGGCCGGGTAGTCAGTCGGATTGGCAGCTTTAAGGCTGTGCAGATCTGTGAATACCATAAACAGACTGCCGCCGTCGGGCATCTGATAAATGCCGGGAGCTTCGGGGTCGGTTTCTGTTGCCTGACGGAACGGATGCAGAAAAGGCGAATGATAAATTTCCTGGAGTGCATCCAGTTCTGTATTGCCGTCAGCTCTGCCCCAGCGCATATCCTGCATCAGCAGCAGGAGCTTTCCTGTGACAGTAGGATTCAGCACGGGACGATGCACCAGCGGCATCTTGCTGTAATCGGGAATAGGCATAAGCATCGGCAGCGGAATGGCGAAATAATTTTCGGCACTGTCCAGCACAATTTGCATTACGCCGCAGCGGAACAGCTCGGCAAACAGAAACATTCTGTGTTCGGCTTCGTTTTTGAGCACTTCCAGCATGATATGCCGCTTGCGCATTTGTTCTTTAAAATCAAGGCAGGCCTGTTCTGTTGAAAACAGATATGCCGTAATCTGATTTTCTTCCTGTGCCAGAAAATAATGCTTGGTAGCCGGGCAGAATGCTGCCCAGATTGTTTCCTGTTTCCGGAACAGATCGATAATCTGCTGTGCTAATTCTTTTCTTTTTTCAATTTCTTCTGTCTGACTGAGCTGTGCAGTCAGTTCCTGTATGGTTGTCATAACATTTACCCTCCGGTTTTTTATCCTGCATCTATGCAGTTTATTATTATAAATTATAACATATTCTGTCAGGTACGTCAATAGTTTATCAAGAAAAAACCAAGGTTTCTGTGTGAATAAATTCTGAATATTCTGTAAAATCGCATGAAATATATTGACTTTTGTGTGATATTATTATATAATTTAACTGCAAGTAAAAAATGATGCAGAAAGGAAGTTTTTATTCATGAATCTTCAAAGAGGAATGCGCGGACAGCTGTCACAATATTTTGACCTGTCCCTTCCGCTGGAAATTTCTATGCAGACTGCCGGAAGCGCGGTTTATGACTACTGCTGTTTCGGCGTGGATGCTGCCGATCAGCTTTCTGATGACAGATATATGATTTTCTATAATCAGACACGCTCGCCGGGCGGAGAAATCACCTGTCAGACAGAGGAAAACGGCATCCGGTTTCTGGCGGCATTGCAGCGGCTTCCGGCAGCGGTGCAGAAACTGGTGTTTACTGTCAGTATCGACGGCAGCGGTACAATGGGGCAGATTTCCGGGCATACGCTTGTCATCCGGCAGAACGGCCGCGAACCGCTGACTTTACAGCTTTCCGGAAAAGATTTCCAGCAGGAAAAAGCGATTATCTCTGTCGAAATTTATCAGAAAACCGGCTGGCGGTTCTCCGTCATTGCACGGGGATTCAACGGCGGTCTTGGCGATCTGCTCCGCGCTTACGGCGGCGAAGAGGCCAAACCGGAAAGCACACCTCCTCCCCCTCCCGAACCTCCGAAACGTGAGTTCGATGAGAAAAGA
>DFJS01000032.1 GCA_002373165.1 Ruminococcus sp. UBA3665 | reverse complement strand
TCTTTTCTCATCGAACTCACGTTAAATATATGAATGGTGAAATGAATCGTCAGGCATACCTTGAAAAAGCGATTAAATGGCTTGCTTCTCGTGAAAATATGACGATTGAGGAGTATATGTCAGCACATCAGCATGATACGAATGCCTCCACATTATGGCTTTATTTCCAGAATGTTATAAATTGGGTCAAGACGATTTTCCCGAAATACCGCAAGGAAATGAAAGGTCTGGAATGGGGATTGCTCTACAATCAGTACGGCTCGGCAGAGTTTGACCCTGTGGCACTCGAAACCAGAATTAGTGAGTTGATGTCCGACAAGGAAGTCACGAGCAAAAAGGGTGTTTATGAGTATCTTCTCAGCGGAAAAGAAAAATGCCTGAGCCTCCGACAGTTTGATGATGAGGACAAGCGAGAGAAATACGAACAGCAAAAGGGTATCTGCCCTATCTGTCAGAAACACTTCGATTATGAGAAAATGCACGCTGACCATATCACTCCGTGGCACGCAGGCGGTAAGACAGTTCCTGAAAATTTGCAAATGCTGTGCAGGGATTGTAATTTGAAAAAATCAGGGCAGGAATAATTTATTTAATTTTTATAAAAAACTCTTGAAATAATACGAGTGTTGTGGTATAATAGAAGTAGCCTAAATAGTTGGTTTGTTTTAAGTGGATTATTTGTAAATTTTGGATTAAAGGGGATATTATGAATAGTGTAGTTATGGAATTACAACGTGAACTTTTAGAATCAAATTGTGACATATTAGGTGCATTAAGAAAAGCACATATAATAGCATTTAAATTAAATCTTGTTGAATTTGATAAATGGGTTCTATATGAATTAAATGGATACACATGTGATGAAAATGAGATTCCAGAGTATAGAAGCGTAATGGGTGAATTAAAGGCTTGGAATCCATATTATGGTTGGATTCCAGTCTTATTTAAAGACGGAAAGATGGAGCAAACAATTTGCAACAGAAAGTTAAATAAATCAATTAGTGCAATCATCGAGTTAAGCTCGAAATCAGATTCAAAGAGCTTCCAAATGAATATACCAGCTGATGCTGCTAGAACTATCGATAAAATGTGTACTACTCCATTTCCCACAAACTATATTGTCAGTTTTAGTATACATTTATTGAATGAAATGATTGACAAGGTCAAGAATTGCTTATTGGAGTGGACATTAACACTAGAAAAACAAGGAATAAAAGGTGATGAAATGATATTTAATCAAGCTGAAACAGATGCAGCCAAAAAAATCCCACAACAAATCAATAACTACTATGGAACAGTGATTAATGGTACTGTTGAAAAAACACAAATCACGAGTGGGGACAACAATACAATTACTATGAGCGTAGATTTGAGTGCTAAATTAGTAGACGAAATAAGGAATAGTCTAAAAAATGAACAACTTGCTCCTGACGATATGAATTGTGTGAATGAGTTAGTGAACGAAGTTGAAACTAAAATAGCCGAAAAGAAAAATCCCATAATAATAAAATCAGCTTTAGCAGGTTTAAAAGAATACCTAATTTGCTTAGGTGCAAATGTTACTGCTGATATTATAAATGCTAAAATGATGGGACTTTTTTAACAAAACATATTGGCAACACAATGGCAACAAAAAATCAGGTAGTCCAAATCTGATAGATAACACGAATAATAGAAATACCACAAGCAATATTTCTTAACTGAATCTGTTTAAGGTGACAGTTTAAGGAGCGAATGGGAATAATTCCAGAATTTCAAAAAAATTCTGCCTTACCGAGAGAAATCCGGCAAGGCAGTTTTTATCAAATAAAGAATGATGAATTACTGAAGCGGCAGTTTAATCATGCCGACAATGCATTTCAGAATATTCAGGGAATCTGTTGCATCCGGCGTACCGCTTTGATCGACATCAGCATTTTTCTCACCCTGCGGAGAAAGAGTATCTTTTCCAAGGATTGCTTTATTCAGTGCGATGACATCTACAATATTGACTTTTCCGTCTTCGTCAACATCGCCCCATACAACAGCATCAGTTGTTTCAGAAGGCGTTTCTGTAGGAGTTTCGGAAGGAGCTTCTGTCTCAGAAGGTTCGGGAGCTTCCAGACCATCTACAATTGAATAGAAGCAGGGTTTTGCAGTGTAATCCTCGTTGAACAGAAGCGGATATTTATTGGCTCTCCAGCTCATATCGTCTGTTGTACCCCAGAAGACAACTGCCGAAACATTGTCTTTGTATTCCATGATGACATCCATAATATCGGAATAATACTGTGCCTGTTCTTCAAATTTATCGGTACTGCTGATCATATGATCCAGTTCTGTAATCTGGACATCCAGACCGGTTTCAGCAAAAGCTTTCAGGGCTTTTCTGTAAACATTGGCTGTGGGGAAAATATCTGTGCCAAGATGGGACTGCATACCGATGCCGTCAATATAATGGCCGTCTGCATTGATTTCTTCTACCATCTGGACGATAGCAGGAGTTTTGCCGGGCATGTATTCGTTAAAATCGTTATAATACAGCTTGCAGTCAGCGGGAGCGTATTTTTTAGCGAATTCAAATGCAGGCTTGATAAAGGAATTATCGCCGAAAATCTGTACCCAGGGAGATTTTGCCGAACCCTCTTCCTGTGCGCCGGGCTGACGGGCCGAACCGTCATCCAGCCAGCATTCGTTCACAACATCGAATGCATAGAAATTGACATCCGGATATTCTTCTTCGATTGCGGCAAAGACATTCTTGATATAATTTTCCATACGGGCAAGCATTTTTTCTTTGGAAACCCATTCTCCTTCGGAATCATAATTTTCTTTGAAGAACCAGGTAGGTGTCTGCTGATGCCATACCAGCACATGGCCTCTGACGGGAATCTGATGATCTCTTGCATAGTTCAGGATAGACCGGGCACTTGCAAGGCTGACCTGCGGATTTTCGTCATCGCCTTCTGCGGCCAGGGCAAGGCAGGCATTCTTGTCAAGAAGTGCATCCGGTTTCATTTCGTTGCCGGGTGTAATGCTGTTGAAGTGCTTTTCAATCAGTTCTTTGGTAGAAGAAGGCGCAAGTTCTTTTGTAGTCACAGCTGTGCCGATCTTGAAATAATCTGCATACACATCTTTCAGCGAGACAATATCCGTCTGCGGATGATAAACAGGAGCTGTTTTCAGCGTAAAGTCATCGATATAGATATTATCACTGCCGCCCTCGAAATAAACATATACGTCAGTCATATCGGAAGTATAGCTGACTTTGAGGTCAGTGACTTCCTGCCAGCCGTTGCCGTTGAGGTTTGCAAGATTTTCATAATGCTGTTCGCCGCCCTGATCGGTATACTGGAAGCTGACTGTTACACTGGTATACCACTGACCCATGACCTGGGCACTGACAAGATAAGCAGTACCGGGTTCGCATTTGTCATCCAGACGGAATGCAGGGCCGTTCCAGGATTTGGAACGCTGACCGGCACAAAGCGATTTTGTTCCGCTGACAGCATTGTCTTCACTGGCTGTGATGACAGTAGTATCTGTCGAACCGCGGTTTGTCCATGCAGAGACATCGCCGTCCTCGAAGTCAGAAGAATAGATAATGGTTGCATCGGCATCTTCTGCCGCAGCCGTGAAAGCAGGCAGTGCCGCAGCAGTACAGTTGAGTGCCAGCAGAGCCGCAAGCAGATGCTTGCTGTTTGTTAATTTTTTCATACATAATCCTCCCAAAATTTAAAAAAATCATTACGCTTTTATTTTAGCACATTCTTTTATGATTTGTCAATAGTTTCTTAAAAATTTACAAAAAGTATAGCCGATTCTGTAAGCCTGAATAACGTTTGTTCGCGTATCAAAAACAAATGTATTTGTGTAATCTACAGAATTATTTTAACAAAAATCCGTACCTCACTTTATTTTTTTAAAAATATTAATCTGTTTGCAGTTTTTTCTTTACAAAATTTAAAAAATATGCTATAATAATCTGGTAAACTTAATTAAATTAAAAGAAAGCAGAGGTTTTTCCCATGAGCAAAATCAGAATCGCAATTGCCGGTTACGGCAATCTCGGAAAAGGTGTGGAACTGGCAGTCCGTCAGAATCCCGATACAGAACTTGTCGGCGTATTTACCCGCCGTGCGCCGGAATCGGTCAAGCTCCTGACAGAGGGCATTCCTGTTTATAAGCTGGAAGATGCCAAAAATCATCAGGACGAAGTGGATGTGCTGATCATCTGCGGCGGCAGTGCCACAGACCTGCCTGTGCAGACTCCGGAACTGGCAAAATATTTCAATGTCATCGACAGTTTTGATACACACGCAAGAATCCCGGAACATTTCGCCAATGTAGACAAGGCCGCAAGAGAAAATAATCATCTGGCTATGATTTCTCTGGGCTGGGATCCGGGTCTGTTTTCTCTGAACAGAGTGTATGCCGAATCTATTCTGTCAAACGGCAGAACATACACCTTCTGGGGCAAGGGCGTAAGTCAGGGACATTCCGATGCTATCCGCCGCGTAGAAGGCGTAAAGAAAGGCATTCAGTATACCTGCCCGATTGAAAGTGCAATCGAAGCCGTCAGAAGCGGTTCACAGCCGGAACTGACTACCCGCGAAAAGCATGAGCGCGTTTGCTATGTTGTCGCTGAAGAAGGCGCAGACAAGGCTAAAATCGAAGCAGATATCAAAAATATGAAAAATTATTTTGATGAATATAATACAACTGTTAATTTTATCAGTGAAGAAGAATTTAATCAGAATCATAATACACTTCCGCATGGCGGTTTTGTCATCCGTTCCGGCAAAACCGGCGACGGCGAAACAACAAACCAGACAATTGAATATTCTCTGAAACTGGAATCCAATCCGGAATTTACGGCTTCTGTTCTGGTAGCATATGCAAGAGCGTTGAACCGTCTCAAGGCAGAAGGTGCTGTCGGCTGCAAAACTGCTCTGGATGTTGCGCCGGGCTATCTTTCTCCTCTGTCTCCGGAAGAACTCCGCGCAAAAATGCTTTAATCTTCCTGACCCGGATGTTAAGAAAAATCCCTGTTCTGATGCTGAGAACAGGGATTTTTTTTAAAAAATATTTTTTTCAAATATCCAGACTTCGTACTGCATAAAATCAAACGTTTCATGCGGATGGGTCAGCAGAATGCAGTTTGCATTTTTCAGTTCCTGCGCTTCGGAAAGCGTCAGCAGAAGAAAATAATTTTCCTGATCCGGCTGATCTTTGTACCAGTTCTGATTGCACTGATAATATCTCAGCACGGCACTGCCTTCTTCAATGGCAATGCTCCGGCATTTTACCTGAGAATCAGAAATAATTGTCAGCGCATTGGCCTGCCAGAAAGAAGCATATCCATAAGTCAGATGATTTTCTTCCAGTTTTTCGGCCAGCGCATAAAGCGAATTTCTGGCTGTATTATCCGGCGGCATGGCAAGAATTGTTCCGGCCTGAAGCACGTTCACAATCAGGACAGGAATCACCAGCAGAACGGCCATTCTCTGCCAGTTTGCCTGAGAAGATGCCCAGTGCAGAAACGCCATGGAAACAATTGCTGACATAGCTGCAATCGGCGACAGCCGCCAGTTCGCTGCGGAAAGTTTTCCCATTACATAGCCCATCATAATCAGCAAAGTCATGAACCAGTAAGTCAGTATCAGAATTTTTAATTTTCTGTCCTGAATCTGATTCCAGCACAGCAGGGCAACCGCCGGAAGAAGCAAAAGCAGTATGCCTATGATGACCCGCAGCAATGCGCCGACACTTTTCAGACTCATCAGCGGTTCATTTGCCTTGATTTCCACACCCAGCAAAGAAAGCCATGCCATAGGGAATTTGCTGAAATTTTCCGGCCACAGACCCATATCAGAATACTGTGAATAGGCTTCTTCATACAGTGCACTGATATTTCCGGCGGCAAGCTTAGTCAGCACAAAACCGGCCACTACGCCGATGATCATCACAAGCAGAAGAACAGAAGTATAAAAATTCCGCATAGATAAAATTTTCGTCTCTCTGTCGAACCAGCGTTCACAGAACACGGCTCCGATGACGGGCAGTGCAAAAATCGTAATCGAAGTAATCTGATCGCTTCCTGTCAGCAAAAACCAGATGCCGGTCAGCAGCATACCGGCCATCATATGCAGTGTATTTTTCCGGAGCTGTGCTTCGTCCGTGACTGCGGCGGAACGATCATAGAAATCTATCTGCCGGAAGATCATCGCAAGGCCGACAAAAATAAACAGCACGCCCAGACTGTAATAAATCGTATGTCCCCAGAAAATTTCTCTTAATTTGGTACTGGAAGAACAAATCATCAGTTCACAGAATACTGTCAGCGAAATCCAGCCCCAGTGCCAGCCCATGCGCCGGAGCATCAGAATCATCGTTCCGGCGTACAGCAGTGCAAAGCAGAGCATTCCCAGAACATGCGTTGTCATTGTCACGCCTGTCAGCGGAATCAGTGCGGTCATAATCAGGCTTGTGCCGAACGGCAGAAGACACGCATAGGAAAAATCCGGATTGAACAGCGAGCCGCTGTCATAAGAAGCCTGCGCCCACATAATCGTATCTGTTGTATCAGAATGAAAATAACCACGGGACGGAAACAGAACATAATATCCTACAAGAATAACTGAAAACAGCAGGAGCAAAACGCTCCCGGCTGTTTTCAGAAACGGAAGAATCCGTTTTTTTTCATGTTTTTCTGTCAGTTCGGCAGATTCGGTTTGCTGTTCTGTCATACTTCGTCCTTTTCTGTTTCCTGACTTGTTTCGTGATATTCTTTTTCTGTATTGACATTCCAGATATTTGTTTTATCTGTTCTGCCGGAGAGGATATTTCTGACAGTCTCGAACGAAGTCAGCATAGAATGATCCATATTATTATATCTGTGCTGACCGTTGCGGCCGACACAGTACAGATTTTCAAACTTGCTGAGATAGGCAATCAGATCGTCCATATGATCATAAGTATCAAAATAAGCAGGATATGCTTTCTTGACACGTTCGCGGTGATAATCCAGAATTTCTGTTTCCGGAGCGAGTACGCCCATTCTGCGGAGTTCGGTTACAGCCATATCACGGCTCTGTTCGTCAGTCAGCTGCCAGAAGCGGCTGCCTTCCGTGCAGAAATATTCCAGGCCAATCCATACCTGCTGTGCAGGATTCTGCACCATGTAAGGCGACCAGTTATTGAAAATCTGAATTCTGCCGAGTCTGACCCCGGTATCCTGTACATAAATCCAGCAGTCCGGCACAATATTGCCGAGTGTGGGGATATTGGTTTCGTTTTTGAGTTCCAGCCGGTTGACAAGCAGGCCGATGGTAACAAAATCACGATAGGGCAGACCTTTGGCAATTTCGGCTTCCCAGGCAGGGACATCATTCATTCCGGCAACAAGATCTTTCACGGGCATGGAAGAAATGATAATATCGGCCTTGACAGTATAATTCTGCCTGTTTTTGCGATAGGTGATGCTTTCGGCCAGATTTTCGCCGTTTGTCTGTACGCCGCATACTTTTGCGCCGAAGACAATTTCGCCGCCCATATTCCGGAATTCTTCCGCCGTCAGTTCCCAGAGCTGACCGGGGCCGTATTTGGGATAATAAAATTCTTCAATCAGGGAAGTTTCTTTTTTATTGGGATCCTGAATGCCCGTTACTTTGCGGAACATATCCTGAATGACTGCCATGATGGAAAGGCCTTTGACACGCTGTGCGCCCCAGTCGGCAGAAATTTCCGAAGGATGCCGCCCCCATAATTTTGTGGTATAGCCTTCAAAGAACATGGAATATAATTTTTTGCCGAAACGGTTGATATAAAAATCTTCCAGAGAATTTTCTTCCCGTTTGACAGCTGCCGCGCCCAGATAGCTGAACCCGGCTTCCATAGTCGTACCAAAGCCCATATTCTTGATCGTATCCCATTTGAGTGAAACAGGATAATCAAAAAACTTATGCTTATAATAAATTCTGGAAACTCTGTTCCGGATCAGCATAACTCTGTCAGTTGTTTCCGGGTCGGCACCGCCGGGAACGAGACTTTTTTCTCTGTTCAGCTGGATGTCATCAAAAGAGGGTTCTCCCTGAAAGGGCATCATAGATTCCCACCACTGCATGACTTCTTTATTTTTGGAGAAAAATCTGTGTCCGCCGATATCCATTCTGTTTCCGCCGTGCTTGACAGTTCTGGAAATACCTCCTACCGTGTCAGATTCTTCATAGATTGTGACATGATACTCCTGAGGATTTTGTTTCAGCAGTTCATAGCCGGCAGTCAGTCCGGCAGGGCCTGCGCCGATGATGGCAATTTCTTTCATGATCATTAGATTCCTTTCTTAAAAAATACGCTTTTATACGCTGATATGTTCATTTTCAATCGTAATGTAATTTCTTCTGAATCTGTCCAGATATCTGTCTGTCAGCCGGTAGCTGAGATAAAACACGCTGAGACAAATTGTCAGCAGCCCGACAGTTTTTGCTAAATTTTTCATAATTAAGACCTCCGTTCAGAATTTTAGATAGCTGTTTTTATTATACCATATCCGGATATAAAATTCCAGAGTCTGCGGCAAAATCAACATTATGCACAATTTTTGATAATTCTTTTTGTGCATTGATACAAAATACAGAGCTTTTTAAAAATTTTTTCTGATTTTTCTTTCCCGTAACTGTTATATAAATAAAGAAATGCGAATGATTCTGCATATTTAAAAAATTATAATTATTATTCAAGGGAGAGGAATTTCATGTATCATTATGAATTTGTCACAGCCGCCGCCGGGGCAGGAACTTATATTATTGCCGATTCTCAGGGGGGTTCTTATTATCTGCCGGAGCAGATTCTGTCGGCACTGCCCGGACAGAAGCTTTCAGTCGGAGATATTCTGCATGTAACGGCAGAAAAACCGCTGGAAATGACTGAACTTGCCGGAACAAACAGCATGATCTGCCACGGCAGAATCCGGGTCTGTCAGAAAGGCTCTGTCATCCGGCAGAACCAGACCGCGGCATTTCTGGTCAGTCATACGGCTTACGGCACGGTTCTGCTGACTGCTCCGGAAACAGGAAAAGATTATGTCATTTTCACAAGCTATGTTGCAGAGGGCTATCCCACGCCGGGCGTGAACTGGTCGGCCGTGACGGAAGGCAATATTGTAAACTTTCTGCTGTTTGACGGAATGCCCGTCATGCCTGTTCCCAGAAAAAGAATCAGTTTCAGAATCAGCCGGAAAAACAAGAAAACCCCGGCAGAGCGGAGTTTTCTGAATTCTGCTTCTTATGGAGCTTCCAGCGGAGCATCCACAATTTCGGCATCTTCCGGAAGCGTTTCCTGAACAGCCGGAACAGTTTCCTGTACTGTTGTTTCTTCCGGATAATAGGCATCATCCGGAGTGATTTCTTCCGGATAGGGAATTTCTTCCTCCTGAAACTGACCGGGCACATCTTCGGCAGGAAATGTTTCTGCCGGGGATGTTTCGTTATCTATAGAAACAACATCCAGATATTCTTCCAGCGTCAGACCCTGCTGATAGATTTCTGTTGCAACTTCTACGCCTACATAGCGGATGTGCCAGCATTCGTATTCATAGCCTGTAATATCTTCTTTGCCTTCGGGGTAACGGATGATAAAGCCGTATTCATGGCAGTGCTGGTCGAGCCATTGGCCTTCCGGGGTATTGATAAAGCTTTCGTTAATCGTATTGCAGTCGACAGTATAGCCTGTCTGATGTTCAGAATGGCCGGGTTTTGCGGAAATTCTGTTAGCCTGTTCTTCGCCGTAAGCGGCCACCAGACTGTTATAGCAGGAAATCTGATACTGGTAGCTTCTGTAACCGGAACCCTGATAGATATTCAGTCCCTGTTCTGCGGCAGCGGCCTGCAATTCGGCGAATGCATCGGCAGTTTCGGGGAGCATACCGGGGTCATAATCTTCCGGCAGGCTGATGCTTTTATTGGCAATCAGAATTCCGTCTACATAAGTGCATCCGTCCTGCACGGTAAGTTCCCGGACTGTAACGGGAATCCGGAGAGTTTCAGCTCCGCAGAATACAGAAACAATGCATTCTCCCCGTGAAACGCCTGTAATCATGCCGAACTCGTCCACCATGGCAATATTTTCATCGCTGACACCATAAATGGCATCGGCAAGGCTGAAATCAGGCTGACAGATCAGGTTCAGCTGTTTCTGGTGATTGATGCGCAGGTACACATGCGGTTCAGCACTTTGAAAGCTGGTAGCCTGATGGAATTCCGGAGTAGTTTCCGGAACAGTTTCTTCCGGAATTGTTTCGGCTTCTGTAGCAGGTTCTTGGGGCTGCTGTTCGACAGTATGCTGAGGCATTGCCTCTACGGGCTGGGGAGTATTCATATTTTGCTTGCCGATGATCAGACCGAATGCAAATACCAGCATCACACTCAGCATCAGCAGCATAAAAGAAGTTCTTGCTCTGTCCTTGCGGCGTTTTTTTGCGGTTTGCTGTGCCATAGGCAAAATTCCTTTCTTTCAAAGCGGGTTGTTTCTGATGAAAAATACATACTGATAATTATTATAGCACAAAAGTACAGATTTGTCATCTGTTTTTTTCAAATTTTTAAAAAAAAATCCGTAATTTGTGAAAATTGTCGAAAAAGAGAGCACAGAATCAAACCTGAAAATCTTTTATGAACAAGAAAAAAATCAGAAACATCCCTGTGATTTCTGCCAAACAGAATTGTTTAAATTTGGATATTCTGCTAATTGCATTTCCGGCGAAGATCTTCTATAATATAAATAACAGCATGTTATAATTAAATAAAAATAATTTATTTTTCTAAAAGGAGAATTTTTATATGAAATTATCTAATATATTATCCGCGTGGCTGACTGTATTCTGTTTTTCCGTCAATATGCTGATGCCGTTCCCCGTCAGAGCCGAAGAACAGGATTATGATTCTTTTTTTATTGTCATCAATGAATATTACAAACGTGCCGAATATTATTATCATATCAACGGCGTACTGCATCACATTCCGGCTGATTTTTCGCTTGTTCCCGGTTCGTGGAATTTCAGCGGAAAAAATATGTTTACCGTTCAGGGAGATTATTATATCCGGAATGACTGGCCGATTCAGATTAAATTCGGCGAAAATACAGAATATATCCCCCAGAATATCAGCGATGTGTTCGATACGGCAGAACTGACTCTTGTCAAAGTCAATACAACCGAACAGAATACACACCCGATGACAGAATTTGTATTTGAAGATGAAAATCATAAGCAATACACCTGTCAGCAGTATCAGGAATTTCCTTACGGCGTTACTGTATCTGATTACGATCTTGACTGTGTTTTTGAATGCGTTCTGTTTGAAGATACGCTCCTGATGCCTCTCCGGAAACTGGATACGATTTCCTATGCCTATGTAATCGGCGTGGATGATCCCGAAAATCCGGAATATTATGCCATTTCGACAGGCGGTCAGCCCTGGTATTTCACTCTGGAAGACCTGCCCGGCCTTGCCGATACAGAACTGCATTTCGGCGATATCCTACAGAGAAAAAATATCCGGCAGACAAACGGGAACAGTTCCAATGAATTTTATTTCTGGTTTGAATCCGGTACGGATGACCGCCAGCATTCTATGACCGTCATCGGTTCGCTTCTGGATGCTCCGACTGCGGAATTCTCTGTTACCGGAAAGGCAAGCTATGCCTATGTCAAAGTTTCTGATGCTGTGCAGGAATATCAATTATATCTCCCGTACTATCTGGAATTCCGGAAAGATAATCTGAAATTCCTGATGCCGGATATTCCCAGTGTCAATTCTGTTCAGACAGGCGATACTGTCACCTGCGCCCTGAATTCCAAAGGCATTCCAATTATGATGCTTTCCATTGTTTCTGACGGCGATGCAAACGGCGACCAAAAATTAAATATTCTGGATGTCATCATGATAAATAAGGCAGTGCTCGGAAAAGAAAGCCTGAACCCGGACAGAATTCCTCATGTTGATTTCAATCAGAACGGCGTACCGGATTCGGATGATTCTCTCACAATGCTGAAAAAAATTGTCGGATTGGCCTGAATTGTGAATTTTTTGTAAACTCCTGAAAATTTTCAGAATTTTTTCCAATATTTTTTCTGTTCGGCTGTTATATAGATAGAAACAAATCCGAAACAAGCCGGCAATTTTCGGAAAATTTTCAAAGGAGGAATTGTTATGACAAAAAAATTATTCGCAGGTCTGACCGCTCTCTGCTGTATGGGCACTTTGATGAGTGCATTCCCTGTCCGCGCAGAATCAGATTTCAATCCCGATGAAGCCTCTTGTTTCTTTATCGTGGACGGAACCAAAAATAACTCTACTATACTGAAATGGTGGTACTATGGAGAAAATTATATCTACGGCGATATTCTTCAGACTTACCCGAAAGAAAGCTTTTCCTATGGCGATGTGCTCGTCTATGACGGAGAATTTACTATTCTGGAAACTTATCCGGGACAGCTCGGCGGTAATCCTGCCAATCTCCGGAAAGTAGGAACCTGTGAAGATTTCTTCGTGCTGAAAGAACTGACTGTCACCTCTGCGGAAATGACAGGCATTGACTTTAAATTCGGAGAATTTCAGCTTACTGATGCCGAAGGCACTGCTTACAGCTATTCGCAGGACTACACCAGCGTAGATTATCAGATCAGTCTGGAACAGGCAAAAATCGGCGATGTCTATACTTTTGCATGTTATAAACAAAAAGCTCTGCTTCCTCTTGCGGCAGCTGCATCCGTCCTGATGGAAGCCCCGGCAGAAACTCTCACTCCTGACGGCGATGCGGACGGAAGCGGAAAACTGGATATTCTGGATGTCATCACGCTGAATAAGGCCATACTTGGCAAAGGCGAACTCGCTCCGGACAGAATTGCCTATATTGATTTCAATCAGAACGGCGTACCGGATGCCACAGATTCTCTCGCAATGCTGAAAAAAATTGTCGGCCTGTTATAATACTATTCATGAAGCTTTTCCCCTCTGCCAGAACAGAGGGGATTTTTTTAAAAATTTTTTCAAAATTCTATTGCATTTTTGCCCGGAATATAGTAAAATAAAAGTACATGCTGAATCTTTTGGCAGAAAATACTATGAACAGAGAGGAATGTAGTTTATTATGAAAATCTGGAAAAGAGCGGCAGCGGCAGCAGCCAGCATCGCCCTGCTTTGCAGCTGTGCGGCATTCACACCCGCAGCGGCTGTGGATTCGCTGGAAAGTTCCTATACATGGGGCACAATGAAAATCGGCGGCGGCGGCTTTGTCTCCGGCATCGTGACCGGAAAAGATGTCATGTATGCCCGTACCGACGTGGGCGGTGCCTACAGGTATAACTATGATACAGAAAGCTGGGAACAGCTTCTGGATTTCATCAACGATGCCGACAGAGGTCTGCTGAGTGTCGATGCTATGGCAATCGACCCCACTGATGATGATACAGCTTATTTCCTCTGCGGATGTGCTTACTTCTCCGCAGAAAAGACCGTCATCTTCAAGACAACCGACGGCGGCAAAACTTTCAAGGAAATCGATGTGACAAATCTGATTAAAGTCATGGGCAACGGCGACGGCCGTCAGTGCGGCGAAGCAATCGCTGTCGATCCCGATAATCCGAAAGTCATCTATGCCGGCGGCGATGTTACTTCCAATGAAAAATCTGAATCTGCACTGATTAAATCTACAGACGGCGGCGAAACATGGGCACCTGTCAAGGGCTATGACGATCTCGGACTGTTTGCTTCCACGACAAAATGGCCGACCTGGACGGAAAATATCGCCCGTTCCGTGACAGACGGTGCTTATCAGACACAGAACGGCGTGGCTAATATTGCCATTGTCGGCGGAAAGGTATATGTCGGCACATCTGCGACAGGTACGGCAAATGTTCACGTTGCCAGCACCAAAGACGACAAATTCAGCGTACTGAGTGAAGACCTTCCTACAGATGTCTATCCTTCCCGTATTAATGTTGATGTCAACGGCAATCTGCTGATTACCTACATTGCCGGACTGGCATTCAACGGCGCAAGCGGCGGCGGCTATCGCTATGAACCCGCAACAGGCACAGTGACACAGATTCTGGACAGCTCCCGCGGTTTTGGCTCTGTCTGGGCAGACCCTTCCAATCCTGATCACATGATCGCAGGCACATGCGGCAAATGGGAAGATCAGCTGTGGCAGGCATGGACGGACGAACACGGCGCAACATGGGGCGATCAGTATTTCCGCTCTTTCGACGGCGGCAAAACCTGGGAAAACTTTACCCCCGGCAAATCGGCCGGATGGGGTCAGGAAGCTATTTCTGAATATTTGCAGGACGGCGGTTATGCCTGGATTCGTGACAAGGCTATCCACTGGTCAGGCACAGTTGTGACAGATCCGCGCAATTCTGACAGAATGTTCATCACTTCCGGCAACGGCGTATTCATTGCCGAAAATATCTGGAGCACAGACCCGGAAAAACGGCCTGTCTTCACGTTCCATCCGGACGGCATCGAAGAAGTTGTTTCTCTGGACTTCACCAGCACAGCAGACGGCCTTGATTTGTCCGCCATCGGCGACTATGACGGTTTTGTGCATGAATCTCCGGATCAGATTGGCTTGCAGTATCAGCCGAATATGGGTTCTACTTCTGCCATTGCCGTATGCACACAGAATACTGATGTCTGGGCAAGAATCGCCGAAGGCGACAACGGCAGCGGCTATTATACTACTGACAGAGGCAAAACCTGGAACGAATTCAAACCTGCATCCAAAGGCGGAAAACTCGCAATTGCACAGATTGATAAATCTACTTACAGAATCTTCAATACAGGAAAAGACAGCAGTGCTGTTTCTTACAGTGATGACTGGGGCGAAACATGGACTTCCTGCGAAGGCATTCCTTCTGCTTACGGTTCCAAGCCGACAATGCTGTTTATCGAACCCGATGACCCGGATACTGTCTATGCTTATGCAACTTATTATAATTCCAGCTGGTTCTATTCCAAGCCGGAACCGGATGCAACTGATGCACAGTATAAATTATGCGTCAGCAAGGACGGCGGCAAAACCTTCACCAGCACGGATATCTGCATGTATGACCAGTGCGACAGTGCCGGAAGAATCGCTTATCTGGGAACAAAGGGCGATCTGATGCTCGCCGGCGGCTGGTACGGCATGTATCGCGTCAAAGTAGCAGATGACGGTTCTGTTACTTCCGAAAAGCTCGATAATGTTTCCTACTGCAAGACGATGGGCTACGGCGCACCCGAAAAGAAGGGCGATGTCAATACACTGTACATGTACGGCAAACTCACGGATGACGGCCAGGAAGGCATCTATCGTTCTACCGATGCCGGAAAAACATGGGTCTGCATCAATACAGAACACCTGTACGGCGGCACAGGCAACGGAAATTATCTGGTCGGCGATATGAACGAATTCGGTAAAGTCTACATGTCCACAGTCGGATGCGGCATTGTATACGGTATGCCTTCCGACGGCACACAGACACCTACCGAAACGCCTTCTGATGATATTCTGTGGGGCGATGCCGATGAAAGCGGAAAAGTCAATATCGTGGATGTCATTGCTCTGAACAAGGCCATTCTGGGTAAGGATACCCTGACAAAGCAGGGCGAAAAAAATGCCGATGTCGATCAGAGCGGCATTCCGGATGCAACGGATTCTCTGAATATTCTGAAATATATCGTCGGCATCATCAAGGCAGAACAGTTCCCGATTAGTAAAAAATAAAATATAGTTTTCGCATAAAAACCTGCCGGATTTTCATCCGGCAGGAATTTTTTATTTGCTTCTGAAATAATCCTCATCCTGATATGCCATTATTCCGACAGAATAGCCGAATGTCTTTATTACAGGCAGATTTTTCAGTTGTTCTTCGTCTGCAATAATCCAGATTTTGTTACAGGATTTATTATAGCCGACTACTTCATAGCCATAGGATGCAAGCCGTCCGCCCAGCCACATCACGTATGTGCTGGACCAGTTTGTCATCCCGGAGAAATATTCCAGAATTCTGGTATTATTTTCCTGCTGTGCCTGTTCGAGTGTATAGCCTTCGATTGTGAAATTTTCTTTCAGCTGTCTTTGTTCTTCGACTATGGCATCATTGTTCCAGAAACTCCAGTCATCCATGTCCATGGCACCAAGTTTGACCCACACAGCATAGCGCATTCCGGGATAGATTCTGACGGCTTCGAGGTTTTCTGCGCCGGTTTTGCCGTCAGCCGTCAGAATTTCCCCAATATCGGCAATAACTTCATCGTCATATAGATTGTACTTAGCATATATCACATCGTCCGCAGGGATGTAGTTTTTTTGCAGAAGAACATAATCCGAGTCATAGCTTGTCAGATCTATGCGGATGCTTCTGGTCTGTTCCTGTGCGAGATTCTGTAAGTCATCTTTTGTCACGATGGCCGTAATATACGGATAGTCCGTGTCATGAAGCGCGACAGGTACAATGCCGTAAGAATGCAGGAATGCATACTGACTGTCATCTGTATAGTCAAGTTCGATATCGACAGCATATTGCTGATCGGGATAGACTTCCATGACAGATTTCAGGCAGTTCAGAATTTCCAGCCCCGGCTGAAGCTCTTCTTTTGCACGGGCGTAACTGTCCCGGACGTAGAACACGCCGTCCTCTTCGAGCAGATTATTCTGCATAGATTCCGGAATCACGGCAGATGTTTCCGTGGCGGCTGTTTCGGGCGGAGCTGTGGTTGTGACAGTAGTTGTGGCAGTAGTTGTAATAACTGTATAGTGAATCTGAACCGGCTCTGACTGCGTGTCAGAAATTTCAGTTTCGGAAGGTGACAGGAATGTTTCGTCCGGATAAGTATCTCTTGCGATTCTTGTTCCGGAAAATACAGAAGTTTCGGCGGTTGCAGTGACAGAAGCCGTTGTTGTGGATGTGTTCGCCGTGACAGTCTGAATCTGCGTTTCTGTCCATGTTTCGGCCTGTCCTGACTGATTTTTTCTTATCCAGTTCGCAAGCAGAGAACGGGAATTCTCATCAGTATGATATAATCTGTCGTTTATCATGAGAAATGCATCAGTTGTGCCGATATGCTGTTCTCTTGAGTTGATAGTTGCGGCAAGAATACACTCGAAATTGATTTCTTCATGACAGAGTGTCGGCGCACAGATGATTAACTGATGCAGAACTTCATCCAATTCAGGATTTCCGGTTGAAATCTCCGCAAACGGATGACAGAGCGCAATCTGACTGGAGAAAATTTCTCCGTCAAGCAGATGATTTTCTTCACAATGACAGAGCAGAGCGAAATCATCAAGCCGTTCGAGCGTGAAGTTCATGCCGCTGATCTGGCACTGATAACCGGATTCTGTCTTTTCCAGAACGCCCACGGCCGGAAAACTTGTCGAACTATAGGCCGATTGCAGAGAAACATAGCCGTTTTTCTCATCAATCTGCATTTCATGCATGAATATCCAGTTTTTGTCTTCCCAAAGGTTTTCGGCCTCGTCATATTCCAGAGAATAGACTTTTTCAGGGTCATAATTTTTGGCATCGACAGAAAGATATAAGCGGCTGCTGACAAAATCAGGAATTTCTTCCGGAGCCGTTTCTTCTGAGACTTCCGGTATTTCGTGCACGACTGCTGTTGTTGTCTGGATTTCTGAGAAAGAAACAGGCGTTTCGGGATTTCTGACTGGTTTCGGCACAAAGTGAATCAGCCCCACTGTCAGAGCCGCACATGCCGCAATACTGAAGAAGGCAGTCACCCATCCTGTCGAATGCCTGATTTCTGTGACATTCTCATCCAAAAAAGCATCATCGACTTCGCCGAGTGCCTGAAATAAATCTTCTTTTTTCACAAAAAGCCCTCCTGTTCCAGATATGCCTGCAATTTTTTCCGGACTCGTTTCAGGATTACGGTACAGTGATTTGCCGTCAGGCGGTATTCTTCGGCAATATCTTTGACATTTTTTGCGTAAAAATATCGTTTTAAAAAAATCTGCCTGTCGCGCTGGGGCAGAGCTTTCAGAAAGCTGTTGAGACTCTGCCGGAGCTGCTGGGCATCAAAAGCCTGTTCGACGTTATCCGAAGCCGGAATGCATTCGCTTAGTTCATCCAGCACAGCTTCAAATTCTCCGCTGCCGCGCTTGCCGGCCGATTTCCGGCGATATTTGTCAAATGCAAGATTCCGGGTAATTTTCCCAAGAAATAATTTCAGCCGTGCCGGACGGCTGGGCGGTATAGAATTCCATGCCCGGAGCCATGTATCACTGAGACATTCTTCTGCATCCTGCGGATTATGCAGAATCTGGTCGGCAATGCTGAAACAGTATGCTCCGTAAGTTTTTTCTGTCTGCCGGATGGCATCCTGATTTCTGGCAAAATAGAGTTCTATCAGCTGCAAATCGTCCATAGAAGCACCCCCTCTGCCTTATAAGACGGATTTCCGGCGCGGATATGACATTTCCCGTGAAAAAAGAAAAATGGCAGAGCAAATCTGCCCTGCCGGAAATAAAATAAAATCAAATAAAAGTTTTTGTGTAGAACAAAAGAAAGGAGACAACAAAACGAGTGTTAATCATACGTCAACTTAAATCCGTATTTAACACTAGTAATATTATAACTCAAAAAAGGGATTTCGTCAATAGAATTTTGCAAAAAAGCCAAAGAAAATCAAAATTTTTGTACATACTTGCTAAATGCTCTGAAATGATTATAGCTACTTTGCCAATTGACAAGCCTTTATGTGGAAAATCCAAATCAAAAAATTGTGCAAAATGTTCAAAAAAAATAAGATATTTTGCACAAAAAGACTATTTACAAATTTCTTTTTATGTGATAAAATAAAGATGTCAAGATTTGTTTGACTGTCAAACAAATTTAATTTTATTATTTTATTATTATTTTATCAAGGAGGATTTTATCCATGGCAAGAAAAATGAAAACGATGGACGGTAATAATGCTGCCGCTTGGGCATCCTATCCGTTTACAGATTTATCTGCTATCTACCCGATCACCCCTTCTTCTGTTATGGCAGAAGTCACTGACCAGTGGTCTGCAAAGGACAAGAAAAATCTGTTCGGCGATCCGGTTACTGTTGTTGAAATGCAGTCCGAAGCCGGCGCAGCAGGTACCGTACATGGTTCTCTTTCCGCAGGTGCGCTGACAACTACTTATACAGCTTCTCAGGGCTTGCTGCTGATGATTCCGAACATGTACAAGATTGCCGGCGAACTGCTGCCGAATGTAATTCATGTATCCGCAAGATGCGTATCTTCTCACGCACTGAACATTTTCGGCGATCATTCTGACGTTTATGCCTGTCGTCAGACCGGCTATGCTATGCTGTGTTCTTCCAATCCCCAGGAAGTAATGGATCTGGGCGCGGTTGCACATCTTTCCACAATCGAGGGCAGAGTGCCGTTCCTGCATTTCTTCGACGGTTTCAGAACTTCTCACGAAATCCAGAAAATTGAAGTCTGGGACGATGCAGATCTGGCAGATATGCTTAACTGGGATGCAGTACAGGCATTCAAAGATCAGGCACTGAACCCGAATCATCCTGTTGAAAGAGGCTCTGCACAGAATCCTGATATTTTCTTCCAGGCTCGTGAAGCATGCAATAAATATTATGATGCTCTGCCGGCTGTAGTGGAAAAATATATGGATAAAGTTAATGCCAAGATCGGCACGGATTATAAGCTGTTCAACTACTACG
>DFJS01000061.1 GCA_002373165.1 Ruminococcus sp. UBA3665 | reverse complement strand
TGCTGGGATCAGTGGTTCCCGGAAACTGCCAGAAATATGGCATTGCAGGGCGCACAGCTGCTGTTCTATCCGACGGCAATCGGTTCTGAACCTATCCTGAACTGCGACAGTATGCCCCACTGGAAACGCTGTATGCAGGGTCATGCGGCAGCGAATATTATCCCTGTCATTGCGGCCAATCGTTACGGTCTGGAAGAAGTCAGCCCCTGCGAGGAAAATGCAGGTCAGAAATCTGCTTTGCAGTTTTACGGCTCGTCATTCCTCACGGACGAAACAGGCGAAATCCTCACACAGGCAGACCGCTCCGGAGATGCTGTGCTGACTGCTGAATTTGATCTGCATCAGATCGATCAGGCCCGGCTGGAGTGGGGGCTGTTCCGCGACAGAAGGCCGGACTGCTATCAGCTGCTGACGGAAAAATAATAAATTAAGGTGAAAAAATGGCAGTATATTTAATAGACTATGAAAATGTATATATCGAAGGCTTGCAGGGAATAGAAAATCTTACAGAACAGGATTCTGTCCATATTTTTTATACACAGAACCGCTGCGGTCTGACATTCGATCTGTACCGGCAGCTGATTTCCTGCAAGGCAGAAATTCATCTGAACGAAGTCGCAATGAGTCTGAAAAATCATGACCCTGTCAAAAATGCACTGGATATTCAGCTGATGATGTTCCTGGGCTATGTCATCGGTACCAGACAAAGCGAGAAAATTTATATCATCAGCAAAGACAAAGATTTCCGCCTGGGTCTGGAATTTTATCAGAAATATATTCAGGATGATGCTGTCAGGCTGAAAATCTGCGATTCGATTGAAGCTTCTTTTCCGGAATATACAGGGAAACAGGATGTGCCGGAAGTGTATGAGAATTTTGTCTCCGCCTTGCGGGAATCCGTTTCACAGGAGAGTTTTGTGCCGGAAATTCCGGAATCCCTTCAGCCGGAGCAGAATTATCAGAATCAGGTACGACAGATGCTCGGAAAAAATGCCGATGAAAAAACTGTCCGGACTCTCTGTGATATCATCGCCCATGCCGATACTCTGACCGATCTGAATAACGCACTCTCTAAAAATTACCACGACGGCCAGAAAGTCAAGACATTGTATCACAAATGCAAGCCGAAATTCGAGATGCTCCGGAAGCTATCCAGAGAAAAAACATAAAAAATTCGCTGTGTGAATTGGCATTCGCACAGCGATTGTTTTTATTTCTTCCGGATGGTGAACAGCACCAGCAGCGGATAAATTTCCAGTCGGCCAAGCAGCATATCCAGACTTAACAGAATCTTTGCCCAGGAGGAAAATCCTGCAAAATTTCCGGAAGGACTGATTTCATTCAGGCCGGGGCCTACGTTGTTCAGGCAGGTGATGACGGCCGTCACGGTAGTGGGAATATCATGACCGTCCAGCGACAGAAGCAGCATCGAAACTGCCGCCAGCAGCATGAACAGCACAAAATAAAAGCTGACACTCCGGACGATTTCTTTATCCACAGCTTTTCCGTCACATTTGACGGCAACAACTGCTCTGGGATTCAGAACACATTTGATTTCCCGGAACGCCGTCTTGCAGAGAATCAGAATCCGCATGACTTTCAGACCGCCGCCTGTCGAACCGGCACAGCCGCCGACAAACATCAGCAGCAGCAGAATCATCTGCGAGAAAAACGGCCATTCTGTGAAATCTGCCGTTGCAAATCCGGCAGTGGAAATCATCGTCAGTACCTGGAACGATGAAAATCGTAATGCTTTCAGAAAACTTCCGTAAATCTGCGTGATATCTAAGGCAATCAGCAGCGAAGAAGCGGCTACAATGCAGAGAAAGAAGCGCAGTTCCTCGTTTTTGACCGCCTGCGAGAATTTCTTTGTCAGAATCAGATAATACAGCGTAAAATTAATCGAAAACAACAGCATGAACAGCGTGACGATAATATCAATATAAGCACTGTCATAGGCGGCAATGCTGGCATTTTTCAGTGCGAAGCCGCCTGTTCCGGCTGTCGAAAACGCTGTGTTCAGAGCTTCAAAAAATGACATTCTGTGTTCCGGTACAGGGTCAAAATTGCTGAACAAAAGCAGAATCATTTCCAGAAACGTCAGGCCGATGTAAATTCCGTACAGGCTCCGCACGGAAGAACTCATCTTGGCAGTGAGTTTCCCGGCAGTCGGCCCCGGCGATTCGGCACGGACAAGATGCATGGTTCTTGTATCGGACTGCGGCAGAATTGCAAGAATCAGAATCAGCACTCCCATACCGCCCAGAAAATGCGAAAAGCTTCTCCAGAACAGACAAGCATTCGACATGCCTTCGATATCGTTCAGAATTGTTGCACCTGTCGTGGTAAAGCCGGAAGCCGTCTCGAATACGGCATCGGCAAAATTAGGAATTTCTCCGGCCAGTGTAAAGGGAACTGCTCCCAGTACGGAAACAAGAATCCAGGTTGCTGCAACAGTCGCCATGCCGTCACGGGTATAGATATCTTTTTTTTCCGGTTTTTTGATTGTCATCAGCGTTCCCAGAATAATCAGAACAACTGATGTAATCAGGAATGCAATCACACTGCCCGGCTCGTGATAAAGCAGGCCGATGATCAGCGGCAGAAACATCAGAAGCCCCAGCACCCGGATAATCTGCCCCAGCAGACAGCCTATCATTGGATAATTCATAAATCAGAACTGCGCCTCCTTATGCCTGAAACACATCGTCCAGACTGGAAACTTTCTGGCTTGTTGTGACAACAATCACACTGTCATTGAGTTTCAGACAGTCATCGCCGGAAGGAATAATTCTCTTGTTATTCCGGATGATGCCGGCAATCAGGGAATAGCGGCTGGTTTTCAGCTGTTTCAGCGGAACGCCGATATATCTTGCATTTTTCCGAAGAATGAATTCAATAGCTTCCAGTTTTTCATCTGCCAGACGGTACAGAGACGTGATATTTTCACTGCTTTCGGAATTTTCTTTTCCGCGGATGTACTGCAAAATCAGCGCGGCAGTTGTATTCTTTGGCGAGACAACGTTTTCCAGCCCGACACTGTCCGAAATCGGCAGAAGAGAGGGACGGTTGATTTTGGTGACAATCTTATCCACGCCCAGCTTTTTGGCGTAGAGAGACAGAATAATATTTTCTTCGTCGATGCCCGTCAGCGTAATGCAGGCATCGGCATCGGCCAGGCCTTCTTCCAGCAGAACGCTCTGATCTGTGCCGTCAGCACAGATGACAGCTGCTTTGGAAAACCAGTCACTGAGCTGTTCGCAGCGTTTCATATCCTGTTCGATGATTGTAACCTGCATTCCCAGTTCCAGCAGCTGGCGGACAAGATAATAACTGATTTTTCCGCCGCCGACAATCACAACAGTCTTGATTCTGTTCTTGACATCGCCGAACTGTTTGTAAAATTTGGAAAGCTCGCTGTGAGCGGCAGTCAGATAAATTCTGTCATTGCCCCGGAGCACAAAACTGCCGTCCGGGATAAGGCATTCTTCGCCGCGCATGACAGCGCAGACCAGAAAGCGCAGTTTCAGCTTTGACGGCAGGGAAGACAGCACAAGGCCGTCCATGATACTGTCAGGAGCGACACGGATTTCGGCAAGTTCCATGCGGCCGCCTGCAAAGCTTTCTACATGCAGGGCGTTCGGATAACGGAGCATCCGGGCAATTTCATTTGCGGTCTGATATTCCGGATTGACCATCAGACTGATATCCAGTTCTTCGCGCATAAACACCATCTGTTCGGCAAACATGGGATTGCGCACGCGGGCGATACTGTGACGTGCTCCCAGCCGGCGCGACATCATGCAGCACATGATATTTGTTTCGTCCGATTCTGTCATAGCAATGATGACGTTGGCATGTTCCACCCCGGCTTCCAGCAGGTCTTTGACAATCAGGCCGTTGCCTTCGATTGCCTGCGCATCGAAATTATCAATTACATTTGTGACAATTTCAGAATCAATATCCATCACAGTGACATCGTGGCCTTCTTTGCAGAGGGTCTGTGTGAGGATGCTTCCGGCTTTTCCGCAGCCGACGATTAAAATATTCAAAAAAAAATCAGACTCCTTTCGGAAAAAAATTAAGATAATTCTTACAGCAGATGCTTGATGATTTCCCACAGAATCGGCCAGTCGTCGCTGAAACCGTTCCGGATGGCAATTGCCGCACAATAGCAGGCAATTTTATGTTTTTTCTCCTGTTCGTCAAGAGAAGAATTCCAGCGCATTTCTGTTTTGTCAATCAGATAGCTTGTATGATGCCGCACAGAATGATATACTGTATGCGGATCGAATGTCTTGATTCCGTTGCGCAGAGCAATCGCCGCGGCCACTTTGGCGGCTTCTTTTTTCTGACCGCGCTTCTCCAGCAGTATGCCGACAAGCTCCTGTGTGTGATGCTTGGTAGCATAGGAAATAATATCTTTATATTTTTCAATATATTTGCTGTAGTCTGCCATGAAAAAATCTCCTCCTGATCATGGATTTTTGATATTACAGTTTTTATTATAGCATACCCGGCATAAAAATGCAAGAGATTTCAGAAAAATCTTGACAAAATCAGGATTTTAACAGAAGTTAGCAAGAAATCTCCCCCCTCTATAGATGGGGGATGAATTGCGTCCCACCCTCTTGACAAATACTGAAAAATATGGTATACTGACATTAGATTTTTGGAGAGAATAACAGGGTGTTATCTCTTGTGATTTGCCTGTATTCCAATAGAGCGAAAACCAAGCCGTGAGTACAGAGAGTGAAGAAAGGAGAATGGATTGGGGGTAATCATTCCGCCCATGATAAGGGATTCTGACAAATTGTTCTCCGTGACTTGTAGTCAATCAAGAATGAAAGGTGCAAAGCGAGATGGCCAGCAAATTTGTCATAACCGTGGGACGCACGGGGTTAGCCTGCACTACTACAGCATCTCTGCCAAATTACAGAGTGTCAGACTGGTTAAACAGGAAGCCCCCGCCTCTATAGGCGGGGGAGAACGTCACGATATAATAAAAATGAGGTGATATTTTTATGGATGTTCGTTTTGAATTAATTAAAATTTTCAATGACACTATGGACTGGACTAAAAAAGACCCGGAACTGCAAAAGGCTGTGAGATTCTCTGTCAGTCATACACAGCTGTATCAGGCCAGCGACTGCCCCGATATGCCTGCACTGATTCCCAGAAATACAAAAATTCATGTTTCCGGAGAACGTTCTTTTCAGGCGGCTTTCCGGCTCCGGAATGAATACCCGGATGCCAGAATTGCCGTGCATAATTTTGCATCGGCTACCAATCCCGGCGGCGGTGTCACAAAAGGTTCCCGTGCGCAGGAAGAATGCCTCTGCCGCTGCTCCACACTGTATCCTTGTCTGACAAGAAGCGATCTGTGGCAGAATTATTATCACTTCCACAGAGAACGTCACGATGTGACTTATACCGATGCCTGTATCTATTCGCCGGATGTGCTTATCATCAAAAGCGATGACGATCTGCCGGAACGCCTTCCGGCGGACAAGTTCTGCAAAGTAGACGTGCTGACAGTGGCCGCGCCGAATCTCCGGCCAAATCCCTATAATGCCATGAACCCCGGCAAAGGAACGGCTGTTCAGCTGTCTGATAAAGAACTGGCCGATCTGCACAGAAGCCGCGCCCGGCAGATGCTTGCCGTTGCGGCCGCCAATCATGACGATGTCCTGGTTCTGGGTGCGTTCGGATGCGGTGCGTTCCGGAATAATCCCAGAGTAGTGGCGCAGGTTTACAGAGAAGTCCTGAACGAAAAAGAATTCAAAGACAGATTTCTGCATATCGAGTTTGCTGTGTTCCATACGCCCAGAGAAACACAGAATTTTGATGCATTCAAGACAGTATTCGGGGCCTGATAAGAGCAATCCGGCGGTTTCCGCCGGATTTTTTTATTATGATTTTCTAAAAAATGAGCAGGAAGCAATATATTTTTTGTTCAGATTAAATGATCCACAAATGGGAATTTTTTAGATAGAATGCACAAAAGACAGCAGCTGTTTTTGCAGGTTTTAAGGAAAATTCTGCTTCTGCCTTGACAAGATATCATAACTATGCTATAATAAATTTGACAAAAACATTCCTGAAAGGGGTTCTATTATTATGGAAGAAAAAATTGTAATTACCTGTGACAGCGCACTGGATCTGAGTCTTGATCTGATCAAGGAATATAATATCAGGGTATTGCCGATGATTGTAAAAATGGACGGTGAGGAACTGCTGGATATGGAAGAAGCTTCGCCGGATGATATTCTCAGTTATCACGACCGTACAGATGATCTTGCCACTACGTCTGCGCCTTCTATGCAGCAGGCTTTCCAGTTTTTTACAAGACTGGTGCATATGGGCTATACTATCATTCATTTTGCAATGAGCGGCGGAATGTCCAGGTCATATGAAAACGCCCAGGCCGCTGCGGAACAGTTCAGGAAAGTGACTGTCATTGATTCGAAAACAGCCTCGGTGGCAGGCGGCCTTCTGGTGCTTCGTGCGGCTGAAATGCTCCGGGGAGGCAGCAGTGCAGAAGAAATTATTGCAAAATCCAGACAAATTGTCAAAAAGCTTCAGGAACCGTTTCTGATCGACGAGATGGAATTTTTGTATAAAGGCGGCCGTGCTTCCATGCTTTCTGCTTTTATGGCCGGATTGTTCAATATCAAGCCCAGCCTGTATGTAGATAATTCTGAAGGCACTCTGAAAGCCGGCAAAAAATACCGCGGTAAGTTTGAAAACAGCGCAAAGACTTTTATTCAGGAAAGCCTCAAGGGGATTCGTGCAGAGAAAAAACATCTGATGATTGGCCATACCGGCCTGAGCAACGGCTTTCTGGAAGATTGCAGGACAGAAATACAGAATCTGACAAGTTTTGAACATATTCATATCATACGCGCCGGATGCACCATTACTTCCCATCTGGGGAAAAATGCTCTGATTCTTGCATGGATTAATGAAAATTAAATTAGAAATTGTATTGTTAAGATAAATCGGAATTTAACGCTTTAGTTCATAAAACGGGGATGGGGGGAGGGTCTGTATATCCCTGCTAAATAAAAAAAGAGAAAAGTAATTTATATAGAGAGTATAGATTCAGCCGTCCCCCCCTCCCCGCTGACTGAAAATGTATCCTCGAGGATACAAAATCCGGAACGGCAATTATTTTATCAAATAGTATGATAACAAATGCAGGGTATGCAGGGTCATACAGTACCCTTTTATATTTTTTTAAAAATATATTTTTCGTGCGAAGGGATAGTAAACCCTGCATAGTCTGCATAATCTCCAAAACTAACTAATTATATACAAATATTTATACTGTAAATTCTGATTTATCGCAGGAACACTTTTCTTAAATGGGAGAAATGAAAAACAAATACTCTCCGGAACTGCCGGAGAGTATTTTTTCAGATTATGCTTCGTGAATTTTTGCACGGATGATTTTACGGGAAGCCGTCTTCGGAAATTCTTTTTCACGGATAACCAGCTTCACAATGCGCTTTGCCGGCGGAAATGTCAGATTGATTTCGTCAATTTTAGCCTGAATTTCAGCCTGTATGTTTTCAGATTCATATTCCGGATCCGGGAACACCTCGGCGATGATCTGACCGTCTTCGGCATAGACAACAATTTCTTTGACAGGCGTAAAATAAGCAAACTGATTTTCAATCTCTTCCGGAGAGACGTTTTCGCCGTTGGAAAGAATAATCAGGTTTTTCTTGCGGCCTGTGATATATAAATAGCCAGCGCTGTCCTGCCAGCCCAGATCGCCCGTGCGGAGCCAGCCGTCAGAAGTCAGAGATTTTTCTGTTTCTTCCGGATTATGATAATATCCCATCATCACAGAAGGGCTTTTGACCCAGATTTCGCTTTCGTCCGTGATTTTTACCTGACAGCCGGGGACAATCCGTCCGACAGATTCCGGGTACGGACAGTTTTTTACACCTGTACAGATACGGGGCGAGCATTCCGTCATGCCGTAGCCCTGGGCAATCTCAATGCCGAATTCCCGGAAACCCCGGATAATTTCCGGACTGAGATACGCGCCGCCGGAATAAATAATACTGAAATTTTCGCCGAATACCTCTTTGCCTACAGCAAGTTTATCCGGGTTTGTTTCGGCCATCTGTTTCATGCGGTTCAGAATCGAGGCGGAAATCATGGGGACAAATGTCGCATCGGTAGGCTGAAAGAGCTTCAGATTCCGGAGAATTCTCATCATAGAATCGTTGATGCAGAGCGAACGGCCGTACCACAGCGCACAGAGAATATCGCAGGTAAAACAGAAAACATGATGTACAGGCAGTACAGTCAGCCGCTTGTTGCCGTGATAGTTCAGGTCCGGTTCGCAGGTAGTATTATCAATCAGATTGGCATTGCTTAACATAACGCCCTTGCTCTGGCCGGTTGTGCCGGAAGTGAACAGAATTGCCGCAAGATCTCCCGGTTTTGGCTCTCCGGAAGGCGTTTTTCCGGCATAGTTCTGCACCAGTTCCGGAATTTTGGAAAGCGGAATGAAATATTTCACAGCCGGGCAGAGTTTCCGGAATTCTTCCGCATCTTTGGCATGTTTGTCATCCAGAAAGACAATCACACTGTCCGAACGGTTGATTTCGTCAGCAATATGCGCAGTATTGTTGGCGGCATCCAGCGGCACGGAAACGCAGTCCGCACACTGAATGCCGAACCATGCGTTCAGATACAGATAGCTTGTTGTGCCCACAAGTGCCGCATGAATTCTCTGTGCCGGAAACTGTTCCTGAATCCAGACGGCCAGTGCATCGCAGTCCTCACGGAACTGATGATAGCTGTGTCTGACAATTTCTTTTTTTACAATTTCGTTTGTGAAAAATTCATCCTGAAAGCGTTCGTCGGCATAATAGACTAAATTCTTGAGTGTGCTGACAGTTTTCATTTAGAAATTCCCTCCAGATAAGCGATAAGTTCACCGACTGTTTTAGTCCGGGAAGCTTCTTCCTGATCAATTTCCAGATCCAGTTCTTCCTCGGCATCGCCCAGCATAGAGACAAAATCATAGGAATTAAAGCCCAGGTCTTCGGAAAAACGGGAAGATTCTTCAATTTCTTCCGGGTCGATTTCTACATAATTGCAGATTAATTCTTTTACTTTTTCAAACATGACAGATTACCTCCATAAAAATAAAATCATAGCATTCAGGTCATATCAATAATTTCCTGCACGGTCTTGTCCGGATTTTCAATGCTGCGGAACAGCACACGGCCGGTAAAATAATACAGAAATTCAATTTCTTCCGGAGAAGCACTGGCGGTCTGGTAGCCGAAATAGAAATTCAGGCCGCCGTCGCCGGGACGGTGCATTGCCGTGATGTACATAGGCATAGGCTGACGGCCGCTGGTGTACCATCTGCTCTTGAAGCCGATATCTTTCAGGTACGGCACCAGACTTTTGGAGCTGGCCGGCTGATAGGTAAAGGCAACGCTTTCATAAACAGCACCCTCTGCGCCGCCGTAATGCATTCTCTGTTCGTAATAGCAGCGCAGTGTCGGATAATCGGCATGAAGGAACATATCCTGCTGTTCTTTCTTGATAATCTGCATGGATTCCAGTACCGTGGCAGTCGGCTCTACAATCGTGCGCAGAGGGAAACAGTTCATTCTGACCCCGCCGCATTTTTTATTGAGTACGGTAGAACGTCTGCTGACAAAATTCTTGATTGTAATATCCTTTTCGTTATGATTGAATTTGGAAAGCACAGTCCGGATGGCATGGAGAATCACCACGCTGACCGGAAAATTATGCTGTTCGGCAAAATTCAGAATTTTATCTGTTGACTCTTTGCTGAGTTCATATACAATCGTATTGCCCTGGGCATCGGGAGTAGGAAGCAAACCCCATCTCTGATTGGGATTGCCGTTTTTCTGACGGAGCTGCTGCAATCTGCCAAAGCCGGTAAAATCTGTATACATGGGTTCGGGTTCGGCAAATTTGCCGTGCCAGTAAGCAGTATCGCGGGCCTGTTTCTTGCTGCCTTCGTATTCCATATCTTTTTTGATAGATTCGATATAAGAAGTCATTGGGGACGGGTACGGCATGTTGTACATCAGATAGCAGTAAATAGACAGGACATCTTTGGTAAACGTGATAACCGAAGAAGAATCCATGCATACATGATGCACGTTCAGATAATAGCCGTTGTAGCCGTTTGGCATGGAGACAATCACAATTCTGGAAAGATCGCCGCGGTAAGTATCAAACGGCTGAGAAGTCCATTTCTGCATGACTTCGTGTGCCTTGGCCTCTTCCCAGGCAGAGAAATCATAATATTCAAAATGCTGGTTCTGATAAGGCATCACATACTGCCACAGCTCTCCTGTTTCAGGATCTCTCCACAGGCGCAGGCGCATGGATTCACAGCGTTCAATGGCACGGTTGAGTGCTTCACGCAGAGCGGCAATATTCATTTCAAACTGAAAAAACTGTCCGGTTCCGATGTTGACAATTTCGTCCGAAGGACTAAGCTGCAATGTGTACATGTGTACCATCTGCGCCGGGGTGACGGGGTAACAGTCGCGCTTAACGCCGCCAATAATTTTTTCCATAGGAAATCCCTCCATGATAATTTTAATTTTTTTGAAGAGTCAACAGGTCAGCACCTGTATTATCATCATTCTATCACGTTGCTGACAATTTGTCAAGCTTTTTTTGGAAGATTTCACAAAAACAGAAAATTTCACAAAAAATTCATTTTTCAACATGAATTAAAAAAATAATTCTTTTTTTAAAAAATACTTGACAAATTTTTTAAACTGTGCTATAATAGAAACAAGCTATTTTTCTAAACACCTATCTAAACTATACAGAAATGAGGTCGTTTTTCACCCCAAAATAATTTAAATTTACAAATTACTGCTTCACAGACACGCTGGACAGCTCCGTTTATTACACAATTCTTACAGATTCCCGTATCCCGAAAGTATTTTTTATATCATCAAGGAGGAATTACGATGAGAAAAAACGTGAACGCCAAGGTGTTTTGTACCCAGGAACAGGACAAGCTGAATTTCTATCTGATGGCAGATGCCGAAGAAATTTATCTGTTCTCGACAAACTATCATTCCCAGCCCATTTATCAGGAATATGCCTGCGGCAGACCCGTGGCGTATCTGTTCAGAAAATCCAGAAAATGCCGCCAGCAGAATATCCGCTCCAGAGCACTCAGAATGCTCGCTTATGTGGAAAAGGAATATGATCTGAAGCTGTTTCAGAAATCCAAAAATCAGAATCAGAATCAGAACAAGTTCAAATCCTGATAAATACTTAGACAAAAAGCCCCTGATGTGAATCAGGGGTTTTTTGTTTCCGGAGCAGGGCTTATGCAATGCCGTCCACGGCCTCGAATGCCGACTGCATATCTTCGGTCAGGACAGTATAAGTTCCTGTGGTAAAATCAAAATGATAGGTGCCGAGTTCTGCCTGTAAATTAGTGGTATAATTATTCAGGATGACTTTGATTTCCTGCGAGCCGTAGCCTTCTACAGGAACAGAGCTGCCGGCGGAGAATCCGGCAATAATGACATCGCTGGAAGCAATGACATTGCCGTCTTTATCGATAAAATCCAGAATAAATCTGCCGGAGGCATAGGCAGGGAAATCTACCTGATACGGCACGGTTCCCTTAGGCTGTTCGCCGCTGCTGTAAGTGAGCGTGATAATCGTATGGAACGGTACGGAAGAACCGGCTTCGATGCTCTGTGATGTGACAACATTGGCCGCTTCCAGAGCAGGAGAGGGGACGGCTTCGACTTCCAGACCATACATTTCGCAGAGCTTTTTGGCATCTTCCAGAAGCATTCCCGTAAAATTCTGTACCTGTGCGCTGTCTGCCCCCAGACCATCGCTGACATACAGCGTGATTTTAGAGCCGACAACAGCTTCTTCATTCGAGCCGGGAACAGTCCGGATGACATTTTCCGGCGCAGTGCCGTTCAGGCTTTTTTCATAGACGATTTCTGTCTGAAAGCCTGTCTGCTCCAGAAGCTTCTGGGCATAGGCATACTGATAATTTTTGACATCCGGCACGGGAGTCATGGCATAGCCGAGACTCAGATCTACATGCACAGTCTGGCCGTGCTTGACTTCGGTTCCGGGCGGCACATCCTGGGCATAGATGACATCTTTGTCATAAGCAGAATAGTCAGACTGATCGACCTGAATATCAAAATTAATATAATCTTCGCCGAGGTCATAATAGCTTCTGCCGACCAGATCGGGCATATAGTAAACGGGCTTTTCGTCGAACAGCCCCAGCTGGAGACAGTAGGCAAATCCGAGTGCAACAGCCACTACGGCGGCAACAGGAATTGCAACCGAGAAGAAGCTTTTTTGGGGAGTACCGTCGGGATTGAGTTCTTCTTCCTCTTCTTCATCCTCTTCCTCGTCAGATTCCGTGCTGTCTTTAGTTTCGCCGTCTTCCGGATTTTCTTCCGGCTCTTCGTCATAATCCGACAGCGTATCGTTCAGGCCGCCGGAAAGTTCGTCCATAGAGATGACAGACTGTTCTTCCAGGGGCTGAAGTTCTTCTTCGAGAATAATTGGGGGCGGCTGATAACCGGGCACAGCTTCCTCGCGGAATTCCGGCATATCTTCGGGCGCATCCAGCAGAAATTCTTCCGATTCCGGTTCTACCGGGGGCGGCATTTCGATCAGAAGCTCTTCTTGCGGAAGTGTGAGATCTTCTTCCGGCTCTTCTTCGGGGAAGTCTTCCTCGAATGCTTCTTCCTCTTCTTCGATTTCTTCGTCTTCAATTTCTTCTTCGGTTTCGTCGTCATCTTCTTCGTCGTCATCGTCGTCGACTTCTTCCACAAGACTGCTTACAATTTTGGAAAAGAATGCTTTCAGACCTTTTTTAGGGGGTTCCGGTTCGGGAGCATCCGGCATATCGGTTTCCCATTCTTCGATTTCCGGGTCAGTTTCCTGTGTTTCTTCCAAATCTTCCTGTTCCAGTTCCGGAAGAGTCTTCTTTTTTTGTTTCATAAAGGGAGCCTCCAGTGTTTCATGCATTTACTGTTATTCTTACTAATTATAATATACATACTCTGCCTGTTTGTGAATAATTTAAGAACAAAATGTTAATTTTTTAATAACAATAGAATCTGCTGTACCGGAAATCCCGATACAGCAGAGCTTTTAACTGTTGACGGCAAGATCGGCATTCAGCAGCTGACAGTATGTCGCGCCGTCCTCTTCATAAGTGGAGAAACTGCCCATAACAGTAATTTCCTTGCCGATTTCCGGATAATCATCCGGATAAGTGTGATCGCCCTCCCAGACAAATTCCAGACCCTGCGCACAGCAGGCTGTGGCATCCTGAATCAGAATTGCATAATAATTTTTATCCTGGGAATCATCATGATAGACCGAGAACAATCCGGATGCCTTGATGATTTTATCCTGATATTTTTCAGGCGTATACATCATGTCGGCTACCTGACTGTAAACCATGGTACTGCTTAAAGTAGTCAGATCCACATCGGCATCAGGGTCGGCGTTAGGATTTTCCGGGATATTGAATTCTGTTTCCGCCGCCGCAGAAGTTTCCGCGGCCGGAACGGATTCTGCCGTCTGGGATGCTTCGCTTTTGTTTCCGCAGCCTGTCAGCAGAACGGCCAGCACTGCCGGAAACAGCATTTTTTTAAAATAATTCATGCCTTTTTTCCTCCTGTCGTTACAGATGAAATAATACAGAATATGAAAAATACCAGAATATCGGCCGCTACAATTGTCGAGCCGACAGGGGTAGAAAACAAAATGGATAAAATAATTCCCGATGCCGCACAGATGACGGAAATCACTGCCGAACACAGAATGACACTCCGGAAACTCCGGAACACCCGCATTGCTGAAAGTGCCGGAAAAATAATCAGTGCCGAAATCAGCAGAGAGCCTACCAGATTCATTGCCAGTACGATAATCAAAGCTGTAATCACGGCAATCAGAAGATTGTAGGCATTGGCCTTCACGCCCGTGGCATTGGCAAAATTTTCATCAAATGTAATCGCAAAAATCTTGTGATAAAAAAGCAGAAAGACGGCAATTACAATCAAGGCCATAATCACACATAACCAGACTTCCGGTTTGGTAAGAGTCAGAATCGAAGTAGAGCCGAACAGCGTACTGCACACATCGCCGGAAATATTCGCCGATTTCGAGAACAGATTCATCAGCAGATAGCCGATTGCCAGTGCCCCGACTGAAATCATTGCTACAGCGGCATCGCCTTTGATTTTGGTATTCTGTCCTGTCCGGAGCAGGAGAATAGCCGAAATGACTGTCACAGGCAGGACAATTGTCATATCATTCGAGACTCCCAGCACGCCGGCAACGGCCATCGCGCCGAACGCGACATGTGACAAGCCGTCCCCGATGAACGAAAACCGCTTCAGCACCAGTGTCACACCCAGCAGCGACGAACAAAGCGCAATCAGCAGGCCGACAATCATCGCGTACTGTACAAACGGATACTGAAAATAATATACCAGCGTATCCCATAAATTCAGGCCTGTTTCTTTCATGTGCTGTCACCTCCTGCATCAGAAGCTTCCAGAAACGCCTTGCCGACTTTGCTGTTCAGATAGGCTTCTTTTTCTCCGAAAAACAGCTGTTTTCCGCCGATGTGCAGAATATGCGAGGCGTATTTCACAGCGGCCTGCATATCATGGGATACCATAATGATTGTAATCTGATCTTCCCGGTTCAGCCGCGCAATGAGTTCATACATTTCAAGCGTGGCCTTAGGGTCAAGTCCCGTGACCGGTTCATCCAGCAGGAGCATTTTTCTTGCGGCGCATAAGGCTCTTGCCAGGAGCACTCTTTGCTGCTGACCGCCGGAGAGTTCTCTGTAACAGCGTCTGGCAAGGTGTGTAATCTGCAATTTTTCCATCATATCAGAAGCAAGCTTTTTTTCCTCCTGATTATAAAACGGCCGCAGTCCGCAGCGGTTCATACAGCCGGACTGGACAATTTCCCGGACAGATGCCGGAAAATCCCTCTGGACAATCGTCTGCTGCGGCAGATAGCCGATTTCGTTTTTGCCGATGCTGTTTCCGAATGTAATTTCTCCGCTCTGCTGGGATTTCAGCCCCAGCAGTGCCTTGACCAGCGTACTTTTGCCGGAGCCGTTTTCGCCAAGAATACATAAATAATCGCCTTCGCTGACAATGAAATTCAGATCTCTGACAACAGTTGTTGCTTCATAGCCCAGCGAGACATTTTTGCATGTAATCTGAATGGTACTCATGATTTAATTCAGTGCCTCTTTCAGAATTTCCAGATTATTCTGCATGATTGTCAGATAGCTTGCACCCTGTGCGATGTCATCAGAATTGACCGACTGCATCGAATTCAGTGTGACAATCTTCTGATTTTTTTCTTTTGTACTGGAAATAACGGCATCTGCAATAGAATGATCGGCATTTTCGATAGTAAAGACCGTATTCAGCTGCAAGTCATCAATTTTATTTGCCAGAAAAGCGATTGTCTCGAAGCTGGCTTCTGTTTCGGCCGAACAGCCCACAAAAGCCGCGTAATAATCCAGATGATAATCTTCTGTCAGATAACGGAACGGAAATCTGTCGGCAAATACCACTGTTCTGACAGAAGCGGCATCTGCCATTTCGGTGAATTCCTGATCCAGAGCATTCAGTTTTTCCGTATAAGCTTGTAGATTATTCTGATATGCCTGGGCACATTCGGGCTGAATTTCGCTGAGTGTTTCGCAGATGGCAGAGCAGATAGTTTCGGCATTCTTCACAGAAAGCCATACATGTTCGTCATACTCGCATTCTTCTTCGGAATCTTCTTCTTCCTCTTCGGCCTGCATTCCTTCTTTGAGTTCTTCTTCTCTGACAGAATCGCCGATAACATCCATTAATTTAATCACTTTCATATCAGGATTAGTGACTTCTTTCAGGGCATCATCGACCCAGCTTTCCGATTCGCCGCCGATGTAGATAAACAAATCGCAGTCAGAAATAGTAATCATATCTTTTGCGCTGGGCTGATAATTATGCAAATCCAGGCCGCTGTCCAGCAGATAGGTAAGATTGACATCCTGCCCGGCGGTCAGTTCTTTCGTCCAGTCATATTCCGGGAACAGCGTACAGACAATATTCACGCCGGAAGTTTCATATTTTTCGGCATTGGCAATATTTCCGGCACTGCATCCCGTGAACAGAAACGCAGTCAGCACGGAACATGCAAGCAGTTTCTTGAACATAGAAATCCATCCTTTCTGTTTCAGAAATGAAAATCATTTTCAATTTATTCGTGTAACAGAATTATAACATATTTTTTTTCACTTGTCAAGTGTATTTCCCGAAAATTTTGCTATTGACTTTTTTTGTGATTTATGCTATAATATTTATGTTTAATTCTTTATTTTTTATTCAGAAAGGATGAATCCTAATGGAACAGAAAATTCCCTATAAAATTTATCTCAGTGAAGACGAGCTTCCCAAACAATGGTATAACGTCCGCGCGGATATGAAAACCAAGCCTGCCCCGCTGCTGAATCCCGGTACAGGCAAGCCCGTGACTCTGGAAGAACTCAGTCAGATTTTCTGTACAGAACTGGCAAAACAGGAACTGAATAACGATGATGCGTATATCGATATTCCCCAGGAAATTCAGAATTTCTACAAAATGTACCGTCCGTCGCCCCTGACAAGAGCGTATTTTCTGGAAAAAGCACTCGGCACACCGGCTAAGATTTATTATAAATTCGAGGGCAATAACACTTCCGGAAGCCATAAGCTCAACAGTTCCATTGCACAGGCCTATTATGCCAGACAGCAGGGACTCAAAGGCGTAACGACCGAAACAGGTGCAGGTCAGTGGGGAACTGCTCTGGCAATGGCATGTTCTTATTTCGGACTGGACTGCAAAGTCTTCATGGTAAAATGCTCTTACGAACAGAAGCCCTTCCGCAGAGAAGTCATGAGAACTTATGGTGCTGATGTAACGCCTTCGCCGTCTGATACAACCGAAGTCGGCAGAAAAATTCTGGAAGAATTCCCCGGCACAAGCGGTTCGCTGGGCTGTGCCATCTCAGAAGCAGTAGAATGCGCCGTTTCTCACGAGGGCTATCGTTATGTACTCGGCTCTGTGCTGTCGCAGGTGCTTCTGCATCAGTCCATCATCGGACTGGAATCCATGGCCGCCTGTGACAAGTACGGCATCAAGCCGGATATCATCATTGGCTGTGCCGGCGGCGGCTCGAATCTGGGCGGTCTGATTTCTCCGTTCATGGGAAGAAAACTCCGCGGCGAGGCCGATTATCAGTTCATTGCAGTAGAACCGGCTTCCTGCCCGTCGCTGACACGCGGAAAATATGCCTATGATTTCTGCGATACGGGAAAAGTTTGTCCGCTTGCAAAGATGTATACCCTCGGCAGCGGCTTTATTCCGTCGCCCAATCATGCCGGAGGCCTGCGCTATCACGGTATGAGCAGTGTGCTGTCCGAACTCTATCATGAAGGCCTGATGGAAGCCAGAAGCGTGGAACAGACTGCCGTATTCGCCGCTGCCCAGCAGTTCGCCAGAATTGAAGGTACGCTTCCTGCTCCCGAAAGCAGTCATGCAATCAGAGTGGCAATCGATGAAGCACTCAAATGCAAGGAAACAGGCGAGGAAAAAACAATTCTGTTCGGCCTGACAGGAACAGGCTATTTCGATATGACAGCATATCAGAAATTCAATGACGGCGTGATGAGTGATTATATTCCTACTGATGAAGATCTTGCAAAAGGCTTTGCAGGCCTGCCGGAGGTAAAATAATGGGAAAGATGATAATTTCCGGCAGTGCCGAACGAAAAATTATCTGTGATATGATAAATATTTCGCTGACATTCCGTGCAATGGAATCGACAACAGCTTCTGCGGCTGTTGCTGCCAAACAGCATTGTGAAGAGTTCCTCACCAAAATGCAGGAAAACGGTATAGATCTTTCAAAAATCAAATTTTCCCAAGAAGAAATTGATTCATCGTATTCCAACAGAGAAGAACAAATATTTGAAGCATTCAGAACAATCGAATTCACAATGCAGTATGATATGCCGTTTCTCAATCAGCTGAATGACTGGATCAGTGAAGTTTCCTATCCGGTTGCTATGAACGCGAGATTTTATTTCTCTCATCCGGAAAAAATCCAGAAAGAACTGCTCCGGGAAGCCGTCGAGGATGCCAGACAGAAAGCTGAAATGCTGGCCGAAATGATGCATCAGAAAGTCATAGATCTGGAAGAAGTTTCAGCCTGTAATTTTCATCAGCCTTACACCATCGGCGAAGCAGAAGCAAGCGTTTCGTTTGGCAATGCCAGAACTAAAAGTTTCGTTTCTGATCAGCTGAAGGCTCCTGAACGGACGGAAACAGAATCTGTCCAGACAACCTGGATTATCGAATAATCATACAGCAAAGCGGCCGGGTACAGCACCCAGCCGCTTTTTATTATTCTTCCTCGGTATCAGAAGCAAACTGCGATTCGTGACGGGTAAAGAAATCCGTCCGCGGAGGCAGGAATTTTAATGCATGATTTTCGCCGGTAAAGAAATTCAGGGGTTCAAAAATATGTTCCCATGACCAGATTCTTTCATCCGTCTGCAAATATTCCCGGAGCTTTTCTGTTCCGAACGGGGCAAACGGATGCAGCAGAATTCCGGCAATCCGGATGATGTAAAACAGATTCGACAGTACCTGGGCAAGCTCTTCCGGAGACTGTTCGTCCGGCTTCAAAGCTTTGGCCATGTATTTGCTTCCGTTCCGGATATAGCTGTCCAGCACATAAGTGCACTGATGGAACGCGAATTTTGACATATGGCGTTCGTATTCCAGAACGGCTTTTTTGCCGTCGGCAAGAAAGCTTTCTTCCGGAGCAATATCCGGCAGAAGTCCGCCGGCATATTTCTGCGCCGTATAGAATGCCGTGCGGATCATCCGGTTATAGACATTGGATAATAACAGCCCGTCCTTGACAACAGGGTCAGAATCTTCCGGCTTTGCCAGCGGATTGAACGGCTTCGGCATGAAGCTGACCGAACTCCGGCCGAGGCCTAAGCCCAGCCAGTGCATACGGAGCTGTTCCGGAGTGTAATAATTCAGCAGATCGTCAGCCATCGGGGGCTTGACATCGCCGGAACTGGATGCTTTCTTATCCAGGAACAGAATATGATGATTAGCGACAATCAAAGGCATTTGCAGTTCGCCTTCGGGCGGATTGGAAGTTTTTGCTTCGGCAGTCTGCTGTGCCATCCACATAGCCGGTTCGGCAATGCCGTAAAAATAGATATTATCCTGTCCGATAAACTGGTAAACATTGGATTTTTTACTGCACCAGTAATCTTTCCATTCTTCGCGGCTGTGCTGAATCGATTCCAGATAAGTCTGTGTGAACGAAATCGGTGCCCAGAGCGATTCCGGCCATACCCAGACCGTCAGCGGATCTTCATTTTCCAGAACAGGCGCAGGGACTCCCCATTCCACATTGCCCGTCAGACGGAACGGAACAAGAGTTTTTCCTGTTCTGTACCGGATTTGATTTTCTGTCAGAATCCGGCAGGCATCGTCGCAGTCGGAAAGTGTCCGGAATGCAATGGTAAACGAGGGCTTTTTCGCTTCTTCCAGATAATCATGTTCCGGAAGGCTGTCTTTCAGCGTGAAATATTTTTCTTCAAATTCGCGCTTGATGTAAATCACGGGCGGCTTTAAGAATTCATCAATCGTCTTCCAGACAACAGGACGGATATCTTTCCGCTTCTGGAGTTCGGCAACCCATTCCTGCATGAGTGTTTCATAATCCCGGAGCTTGAAATACCAGTTTGTGACAGGCTTCATGACGGGCGTTTCGCCGGTCAGCGTGCTGACGGGATTGATCAGATTTTCCGGCATGTACTGGTGGCCGAGTTCGCATTCATCAGCATAAGCCTTATCGGAAGTACAGCCTTCGACAGGACATTTGCCGATTACCTGGCGGCCGTTCAGGAATACGCCTGCCTTCTCGTCAAAGAACTGCATAGTAGAAAGCTGTTCCAGCTGATGCTTTTCGTAAAGCGATTTTAAAAACCAGTCCGTCACTTCGGCATGAATTTCTTTGGAACGGCCAAGCCCCGATGCTGCAAACAGATTCGGAGAAATGCCGTAAGCATCCAGAGTTGCTTTTTGTTTTTCATGATTGGAACGGACAAAGTCTTCCAGCGAACCGGAAAATTCGCCGGATTCGGCTTTTTTTCTCCAGCCTTCGGCGATCGGCGAACCGTAGCAGTCTGTTCCGGTTACGAAAATGACGTTTTCTTTGCCGATTCTGTCGCGCATAAATCTTGCAAACGTATCGGCGAATACCAGCATTCCGCCCACATGGCCGAAATGCAGTTCTTTATTGCCGTAAGGCATACCGCCTGTGATGACGGCTTTTTCGGGAAATTCCGGACGGGGAATTTCAAAATTCTTATTTTCAGATTTATTTCTGTTTCTACCCATAATTTTCAAGCCTTTCTTAATGGAAATTGCTGTTATAATATATCACAATGTTCTTCATAATTATCATCAGTATATTTGATTTCTTTTGTGCCGTCAGCTTTCAGCCGGACTGTGATATCACTGACATAAATTCCGGAAGCATCAAAAGAAAGCTGTATTTCGCCGTTCCGGAAGATGCCGAGCCATGACAGCTCAAAGCCGTTCAGGATTTCCTGTTCTGCACAGGAGTCATCTGTCAGCTCCGGTCTGGACAGAAAATAATCCGTCATGCTTCTTTTGACTTCCTGATTGATATCCTCTCTGCCGGAAAGAATATTCTGAAGTCTGGTATAACAGAGATTGGCATCCAGAGTTTCCGGAGAATCCGTATCGATATAGAGAGTCAGGTACTCCGCCCAGTCTCCGCTGAGTTTCATTTCGCCCTCATAGCCGAATTCGTTCGTATCCGGATTGCTCATATAATAAAACCGGCAGTACGGGGAATCGAAATGAAACGGCTCTTTTTTCGGAAGCTTTTCTTTTTCTTCTTTTTTTGAAAAAAATTTAGAAAATAGTCCCATATGCTTTACTCCTGCAATTAAAGCCATTTTTTCAGTCTGCTGAGGACAAGCTCTTCGCCGAGAGCCTGACTGACTTCCCAGATATCCGGAGCGTTGGCACGTCCGGTCAGGGCAATGCGAATCATATTCGTGATATGAATAATACTGCCTTTATAATCCTCCGGATGCTTCTTGAAATCCTTCGGCTTGACAGCATAGCCGAGCTGTTCCGTAATTTCTTTCACTTTGGCAAACCATGCGGAAGAATCATCTGAATGCTGATAGCTTTCCAGATATTTCCGGAAGAATTCTTTCCGGTCAGCTTCGGAAATTTCTTCCGGCATAGCATCCTGCTGCCGGAACGTTTCGTCGAAATAGAAGCTTAAAAATTCACAGGACTGTTTCCAGTTTTCAAGATCTTTGCGGACTTTTGCGCCGTTCCGGCCGACTTGCAGGGCACGGAGTGCTCTGTTCTGATAATTTTTCAATAATTCCGCGAAATCCGGCCGGTATTCCTGACACCATGCCAGAAGCCCCTGATATAATTTTTCCGCAGTCATGCGGCTGAGAACTTCTTTTGAAACATCCCGCAGCTTGTCAAGATCTACCAGCGCGCCGGAAATAGACATCTTCTCGATAGTATACTTGAAATCATGATAATCAGCATCCGGATTGGCAAGCCGCCATTCTTCAAAATTGGAATTCAGCAGAGTCAGCAGAAATTCCCATACCGCTTCCGGACAGATGCCTTCCTGCTGATAATAAGCAAGAGCCAGTTCCGGATCTTTGCGTTTGGAAAGCTTGCGTTTTTTGCCGTCTTCTATTTTCATCAGCGTTGCCGTGTGACAGTAAACCGGCTGCTGCCAGCCCAGTGTATTGAATAATTCCACATGCATCGGCAGGGAAGAAATCCATTCTTCGCCGCGGATGACATGAGTCGATCTCATAAAATGATCATCCACTGCATGGGCAAAATGATATGTCGGAATGCCGTCGCTTTTCAGCAGAACAAAATCCATCGTATTCCGCGGCATTTTGAGTTCTCCGCGGATGGCATCGCTGACAAGAATGGATTCTTCATTTTCTTCGGCGCGGAAACGCAGTACCCAGGATTTCCCGGCGCGGATATTTTCCTGAACCTGTTCGAGTGTCAGATTTCTGTTTGCTTCGGCATAGATTCCGTAAATACCGGGGTTTTCCTTGTTGGCAGTCTGTTTGTCGCGGATTTCCTGCAATTCCTGTTCTGTCAGGAAGCAGGGATAGGCTTTGCCCTGGGCTGTCAGATATTTGGCAATAATATGATAAAATTCTTTTCTCTGCCGCTGACGGTAAGGGCCATAGCTGCCGCGGTCGCCTTGGGCATCTGCGCCCTCGTCGAACTGTACGCCGAAATAATTCATAGCCGAAATCAGCGTTTCCACTGCGCCTTCTACCTTGCGTTTTTCGTCCGTATCTTCAATTCTGAGATAAAAAACGCCGCCGGACTGATGCGCCAGCCGTTCGCCGATGACGGCATTATATAAATTTCCCAGATGAACAAATCCTGTCGGGCTGGGGCCGATTCTGGTGACAACTGCTCCTTCCGGGAGACTGCGCTGAGGGAATTTCTGCTCCAGCTGTTCGGGAGTGCCTGTCACATCCGGAAATAATAATTCTGCAAGTGCCTGATAATTCATAATGATAATCACTTCTGCTTTCTGTAAAATAAAAATAAATTTTAATATATCTTTATCATAGCATATTTTTCGGCATTTGTCAATTGTGCGGAGAAGCTTTTTGTTTTTTCAGAAAATCAGAAATCCGGTTCCAGACAGGATTCACAGAAAAGCCGATTGCCAGCCCCAGAAGCATTCCGCCGAAAATATCTGTCGGAAAATGAACAAACAGATACATCCGGGAAAAGGCAATCAGTGCCGCCAGAATTACCGCCAGAATGCCTAGTTTTTTGTCTTCCTGCATCAGAATCACAGCCGAAATGACGGATGCCAGCGTATGCCCTGACGGAAAAGAATAATCCGCCGGGATGGCAACCAGCATAGCAATTTCAGAATCAATCCAGCAGGGACGGTCACGGGCAATCAGATTTTTCAGAATAAAATTTCCTATCATCAGGCCTGTCAGCATTCCGGCCAGCATCTTGATGCCGCAAAGTCTGTATTTTTTCAGAAAAATCAGCACAAATGCCCATAAAATCCAGATAATTCCGGCACTGCCAAGCCGCGTGATGACAGGCATGATGATATCCAGAATATCACAGCGCAGATATTCCTGAATCAGATATAAAATTTTAAAATCCATGATAAAAAAACTCCTTTTTGATTTCTTTCATGCAGGTGCAGACTCTTCTGTACCGATATCTGTCAGCAGACCTTTGATTTCATCCGTGGGCATGGCGTACCGCTGGTTCAGATAGCGCAGTGAGGCCGTTAATTCTCCGTCCGCACCGCCGGACTGCAAAAACTGATATTAAAATAAATAAAAAATATCTGCCCTGTTGTTTTCTCTGTCAAAGACAATTTTCTGAATCAATGTATGAAGCACTTCGTTTTTGAGTGCCTCGGAGACGGCGGACTGTGCAATCAGCAGTCCTGTCTGAACGGAAGATTTCGCCTGTACGGGGGAGAGTGTCTGTGCCGGAATTAATTCCTGAACGGCATCAATCTGTTCCTGTATCACAGTTTTTTGTTTCTGATATTCTTCCAGCGTATCAACTCCGGCAGTATAAGCTTCCCGGATGCGCTGCATTTTCCGGCGGAGGTTTTTCAGCTGTGCTTCCAGTGCGCCGGAATCCGCGTTCCGGCAGTCTGACAGAGTCACAGGTGAAACTATTCCGGATGTTTCAAAATCTTCCTGCATCTGGTGCAGAACCAGCGCATTAAGTTTTTCCAGCGTGATGAAATGCGATGTCTGACATTTCCCCGTGAGATAGCGATGACACTGCACACCTTTTTGACCGTTCCGGACGAGAGTCGCGCCGCAGCTGCTGCATCGGCAGAGGCCTTTCAGCATGAACGGCCTTCCGTGCTGCGGATGGGCTTTGTAAGAATACATCTGTTTCCATGCAGCAAGGCGTTCCTGCGCCTGAGCAAATTCTTCTTCCGGAATAATTGCTTCGTGCGAATCTGCCGTAATTGTCTTTTCTGCCTGCGGAGTCCAGTGCGATTTGCCAAGATAGGCAGTATTTCGGAGCAGATATTCTATTCCGCGCTGTTCCCATAAATTTCCGCATTTTGTCCGGATGCCGGAAGCATTCAGGGCACTGGCGATATGCCGCATGGAAATGCCGGCATTGAAATCAAAAAAAATTTTCCGGACGGTCTGTGCCTGTTCCTCATCGATCAGAATTTTTCCGTGTTCGGCTCTGTAGCCGAACGGCTGACCGCCCAGAACGCCGCCCCTGTGGGCTTTTTCCGTCATACCCCTGGTGACTTCTTCGGCCAGATTGATGCTGTAATATTCGTCCATAGCTTCCAGCAGAGCTTCCATCAGAACCGAAATTTTGTCTTCGCCGAGCTGTTCCGAAACAGAAATGACCTCAATGCCGCACTGTTTCCGCAGCATGGATTTATACACAATACTGTCCTCTCTGTTCCGGGCAAAGCGTGAGAATTTCCAGACAAGAATAATCTCAAACAAAGCAGGCTTTTTCTTTGCCATGCAGATCATCTTCTGAAAGGCCGGACGTTTTGTATTCCGGCCGGAGAGGCCTTCGTCCGTGAAGATAAACTCTTCCGGGATGAGCATATCATGCTGTCTGGCATAGGCGATGACGGCTTTTCGCTGACTTTCCGGAGAATATTCTGTCTGGTCGTCGGTGCTGACCCGGATATATGCCGCGGCAGTCTTCATAAAAAAACACCTCCTGAGATAAATACATCCGTCCGGTTTTTCAGCGGACGGATTTTTACAGCGGATGCTTCTTGATAGAAAAATATATGAAACAGCACCTGTGATTATGATAGCATAAAATTGCGGATTTGTCAACCGTCTGCGGAAAATTCATAGGACAAAATTTCATCTGCATAGGCTGAAACGAGGTGATTGTTTATGATTTCTGAAAGCTGGGTCTGTCTGCCTGACGGCAGAACTGTGCCGTTCCGTTCCCTGACTGCGGAGGAAAAGAAACTCATCACAGAACGCATCAGCCGGAATCTGGCAGAAACAATCGGGAGAGTATGGCAGAATTACCCGGCAGATCGTTCTGTTCTGGAAGAATGCATTCTGAAATCCGGCGCATAATTTTCTGCTTGTTATAATCAGGATACTGAAGATTCTTTCAGTCCTTTTTGCATTTCTTCTATAAATTGTTTTCCCATACTGCTCAAAGGTGCATTTTTCTTTGTAATATAGCCGATTTCCATCATGAGGTTCTGCTCTTCTCCGTCCGGCCGGAACGGAATCACCCGGAACTGATGATTACTCAGGCGTTCATTGAATATGCTGGAACATAGTGTGTAGCCGTTGAGGCCTTCCAGCAGATTCATCATAGTAGCTCTGTCGCTGGCCTTGATGGTTTTCTGGAAAATATGTTCACTCAGCATTTCCTCGGCAAAATAGAACTCGGCATCTGTGCCCTGTTCAAACGACAGGCAGGGATATTCTTCCAGCTGACTTAACGTCAGGGCTTCTTCCTGCGCCAGCGGATGCTGTTTGGAAAGATACACACAGGCAGGACATTGGATTAACAGATGAAAATCCAGTTCCTGTTCTTTCAGCAGCCGGGAAATGACGCGGCGGTTTTGTTCACTCATGTATAAAATGCCGATTTCGCTTTTCATTGCGCCCACATCGCGGATAACATTCAGCGTTCTTGTTTCCCGGATGCACAGATCAAATTCAGCCGTTTTGCAGCTGCGGACGGCTTCGATAAAGGCCTGGACGGCAAAAGAATAATGCTGCATGGAAACGCTGAATTTTCTCCGGAACGTGCCGTTTTCGCTGTACTGATTCCGGATTTCCTGGTATTGCTGGTAGAGACTGCGCACGGAAGAGATAAATTTTTCTCCCTCGCTGGTGACGGTCACGCCGCGGTGGGTTCTGAAAAAAATGGGAATGCCGATTTCCTGCTCCACTTCTTTGACTACGCTGGTCAGAGTCGGCTGGGCAATATAAAGTTTTTCGGCGGCTTTGTTCATCGACTTGCTTTCGGCGATGGTCAGGATATAATAAATCTGCTGTAAAGTCATAACATCTAACGTCCTCCCGGATTATTCCTATCTGTTTACTATGTTATCATCATAGCACAGTTCCGGGAATTTGTCAAATTGATATTTCTGATAGCACGTGATTGCTTTTTCTGATAGCCATAATATAAGCATGAAATTTTTTATCAGGTGCTGCAATCCGGCCCGCCGATCTGACTCATGATAATTTTTGCCGTACGGGGGTCCGGCCGCTTGATTCTGACCGGATACTGCAATTTTTTCTCATAACTCCACATGGCAGGTTAATTCGCCTCCTTTTCCCACGGATAAGGGCCTTTGCCCCAGTCCCATTCTTGGTCGTTCTGCTGGTGCAGAGCCTGCATCGGTCCGAACCGGGAAACATATTCCCGGACAGCTTTTTCCCGCTGTTCCTGATATTTCCGGAACAAAGCCAGTGCTTCGCGGCACTGGGTATGCGTATCCAGATACAGCATCAGATCATACAGCGCAAAATCATATTTCTGAATCAGGTTAGTCAGCTGAGCGCGGCGGTTCATGAACACTCACCTCCGGCCTGGGAAAAGGGCAGATCCAGCACAGGAAACAGCGTACCGCGCTGGAATCCTGTCCGGGCATCGTAAACAGTATCGCTCCACTGCTGGTAGGGCACGTAGGCCATGCCCGGCGGCGTGACATCCGGAAAGACCTGCTGCGGCTGAGGCTGGCAGACAGCTTCCGGAAATTCTTCCTCCGGTGCATCGGCAAGACTTTCAAATGCATGGAGAATCATAGCAGAAATTTCCTCCTTTCTCTGTAATACTGCATAGTATGCGGAAAGAAAAATTCTGTTCCGGAAGTTCACAGCAAAGGATGTTTCTGAAAATTCCAGCTGATTTCGCAGCTGTCCCAGTCCGCCCGGCAGAGTGCCGTATTTTCCCGGACAAGTGCCTGAATTTGTTCTGAATCTGTTTTTAAATACGGCAGAAAATACAGATCTCTTGCCTGAATATTCATTGTAGGATTCAGCAGGTATAATAAATACGCCGCCGGCTTGCTGCAAAGAAAGGCAAGCAGGGCGTTCTGTTCCTGTTCAGAATCCGCAAACAGCGAAGACCCGGCTACATCGAATAAAAAACCATCCGGATTTTTCCGGAAACTTGGCATTTTAGCAATGAATGACCAGGTGATTGAACTGCGGAAATAATACTGCTTGTTCTTGAGTCTGCCGCCGGAATGCTGTTTGTTCAGCTGTCTGTGAAATGCCAGCAGTTCGCGGCCGCCGTCCCCGTAATTGAGTATATGGCTGTGATTGCCATACCATTTGCGGTAGCCGCCGCCTTTGTGATAGGGGAACCATTTTTTCCGGCTTTTTTTGGCCTGTTCCGGATCAGAAGCATCAAAACAGATCTGATCATAAGCGACTTCATGCCACAGACGGACAAACCTGGGATTGTCCGAAGTGGTGATGCCCTGCTTTGGCTCGGCAAAATCGCCCAGTTTCGGCAGCCGGAATAATTGCAGCACTTCTTCCGTTGCTCTGTAGACAAGCGGACAGTCCGGAATCCGGGAAAATTCCTGCTGATTTACGGCAAAGCATTCGGCCTGACGATGCAGAAAGGCCTCTTTTTTGGCATCTGTATCCGGATACCGGCAAAGGTCATAATACAGCCCCTTCTGACTGCCGGGAGGAGTTTTCTGCATAATCCAGCAGGCACTCTGCACAATTGTCCCGACATCGGCCGTATCAAATGCACATGCGCCCAGATGCAGCAGATGCAGAATTCTGTGCGAAGACAGAATTTTCTTCCGCAGACCCGCAAAAGAAGGCAGAAACATCCAGTTCTGCACGGTCAGAAGCGCACAGAAGCCGTCCGGACATGTCAGTTCGGAACAGCGTTCGATAAAGCAGGCATATAAATCACGCCGGCTTTCAGGATACTGTTTTCTGACGAATTTTAAAACTCTGTCCGGCATTCCGGAACTGCTCATGTAAGGCGGATTGGTCACGACAATCTGATATTGCTGTTTCAGCAGGCTGTCCGTAAGGGAATTTTCAGAATTTTTCCGGAGCGAGCCTTCCGGTTCTTCCGGAGAAAATACACACACATGCGGCCGGATGCCCGATTCCAGAAAAGAAGCATCCTGTTCCAGAGCTTTCAGCATCAGGGAGAATTCTGCAATGCTTCCGGCGCGGGGGTCGAGTTCCAGACCGAACAGATTCAGTTTCAGAATTTTCCGGACAGCAGTTTCCGGCGATTCGCCCCGGCTGAGATAAATTTTCAGGAACATGTCAAACGCCCGGATTAAAATATTGCCTGTTCCGGCGCAGGGGTCAAGCAGTCTGACCGATTCCGGAGAAACAGTCTGCGGTACGCTGTCAGAAAAATCGGCGCAGAGCCAGTCCAGAGGAAACAGTCTGCCCAGCGAATTTTCCAGCATATAATGCACAAGCCATTCCGGCGTGAAAAACTGCGTTGCGGCAGGAATCTGAGATTCAGAAAGCTGTTTGTGCCGTTTTCCGGCGAAAATTTTTTCTTTTTCTCCGGCGTGATAATACTGGTGCAGCCAGCCCAGATCCTGAACGGAACAAGGCTCTGTCAGATTGGCATACAGAAGATTCTGCACAGCAGGATATAAATTTTTTGTTTTTTCAGGAAGAACCAGTTCCGGCACAATCTGTTCCGGAAGAAAGTTTAATCCCAGAGCAGTCAGGCAGGCATCTGCCGCCGCATAGCGAAAACAGGAATAAGCTGTTTCTGTCTCTGTGCCGGAATCCAGCAGAAAACGCCGGATTTTCACCGCCGCGGTCCGGAGCGGTTTATTTTCGCCGGTCATCTGTCTTTGAAGATGACAGCCGGAATCGGCGGACAGTTCTGCCGGTTGACAAACGGCATTTCTATGACCGTATACAGACTGCTGTCAAGAGTCGGCAGAAATGCCAGAAGTGCATCACGTTCCTGAAAGCCCGTTTCCCGGCCGTAGTAGAGAATTAATGTCATGATGCCGTCCGGTTTCAGGAGTTCCAGTCCCTGCCGGATGGCCTGGATGCTGCTTTCCGGACTGGTGAAAATATGATGATCGCCCCCCGGAAGCCAGCCGAAATTGAATGTGATGCAGGAAATGCTCTCCGGCTGGAAATACTGCCGCATATTGGCATGACTGTCCAGAATCAGAGTAAAATTTTCTCTCTGATTCTGCATTAATAAGGCTCTGGTGCTGTCGAGGGCTTCCTGCTGGATATCAAAAGCTGTCACATGCCCGGAAATTCCTGCAAGTCCGGATAAAAACAGCGTATCTCTGCCGCGGCCGGCAGTGGCATCAATGCAGAGATCGCCCGGCTGAATATGCTGTTCCAGAATCTGATGAATTATCTGCAATGCACTGAAATGTTTTCTTGTTTCTGCCATCAAAGCACTCCTTGTTAGTTAAATATAATCTGACGGATATCCGGAACAATCCACATGAACACCGTCCAGAGAAAAAACACTGCCGTGAAGATTTTTCCGCCCCGGTTGATGAATTTCACCTCGCGGGGCGTATAGCATTTCTGATACGGCACTCTTGTCTTTCCCAGAAAAAACGGTTCAAAACACTGCCGAATCAGAAAAATACAGCCGATTGTAAATACAATCGTTTCATAACGGATTCCCGGATTCATGATTAATATTTCCGGATGATGATGCCGTCATGTTTCCAGATGCTGTTTTCCGGAATGACACCGCGCACACAGCTGGTAGGATAAATATTCGAGTTCTGGCCGATGACCGTTCCCGGATTCAGCACGCTGTTACAGCCGACTTCGACAAAATCGCCCAGCATGGCACCCATTTTTTTGAGTCCCGTTTCGAGAATTTCTTCTTCGTTCTTGACAACGACAAGTGTCTTGTCAGACTTGACATTGGAAGTAATCGAACCTGCCCCCATATGTGAATGATAGCCGAGAATGCTGTCGCCGACATAGTTATAATGCGGAACCTGCACATGATCGAATAAAATCACATTTTTGAGTTCGACAGAATTTCCGACAACGCAGTTTTCTCCGATCAGCGCACTGCCCCGGATAAAGGCACAATGGCGGACTTCGGTATTTGCGCCGATGATGCAGGGCGCACCGATATAGGCACTGGGAAAGACTTTTGCTGTTTTGTGAATCCAGACATTTTCCGAGACATAATCATAGTCTTCAAAGCTGAGGGTTGCACCCAGCGCAATAATCATATTCTTAATGCCTTCCAGAGCTTCCCACGGATACTGAAACTGTTTCAGATAATCGGCGGCAAGGGTATAATTCAGGTCATATAAATCTTGAATTGTAATATTCTGCATAATAAATTCCTCCTGAAATTAATTTTTTTGAATTTTATTCTATGATAGCATGTTCTGAAGCATCTGTCAAGTCATTTTCGGACGATTCCGGAACGGTTTCTGCCGGAGCTGTGCCGAATACGTCGAAATCGGCATAGCCGTCCACGCCGTTGACCCGACCGGTGTTGCATCTCTGCCACATGACGTAACTGCCGGAATAATTCGTCTGTTCGGTATAATGCGCCAGCCAGACAGTTTCAGAATCCGGATTTTCCCAGACGTTTTCCAGAAAGAATTTGCTGGAATAAAGCATGGTTTTATAGCCGTTTTTCTGCATCTGATCGGCAAACGCTTTCCAGAGCTGATTCAGATCATGCAAATTGATGCCGTACTGCTGAAAATTAGTAAAATCCTCCCAGTCGAAGGCAACAGGAAAATCCAGTTTTTCGCCGTCCAGTGTTTCGGCGATCCAGTCAGCATCGGCGCGGACCTGGGATTCGTCGCTGTCGGCACTGTAGAAATAAACGCCTACTTTCATGCCGGCATCTTTGGCGGCCTGGAAATTATATGAAAAATAGCCGTCTTCTTCCGGAGAACCGGAACTCTTTCCGATGCGCAGCATGACAAATTCGCAGCCTTCCCGTTTGAGAGCATCAAAATCCACATAGCCCTGCCAGCTGGAAAGATCAACTCCGGCAAGAGTATTCAACTTGGAAGCATATTGTTTTTTGAAATCTGCAAAACTGATTTCTGCTCCGGATGCCGAAGAGGGCTTTTCGTCGGCAACAATTACGCTGAAACGGCAGGTTGACTGATTGCCGGAACTGTCTGTGAGATGCGCCGCCAGCAGATATGTTCCGGGAACAGCTGTATTCACATCGCCGTCGTAAGTCAGAGAAAGTGCCGTATCATAATTATCGCCGTAGCCGATGAGATTTCTCAGGTCGAAAACTTCGCCTGTCTTGATATAGGCCGAATTGCCGTCATTGAGAATCAGCGGCGGCGTTGTGTCTTTGACCTGATAAGTGAAAACTTCTTCGCGGGTTTCTTCGCCGTACAGATAGGGCACTGTGATTTCAAACGTGCCGAGTCTGCCGGTATCGACTTTTGCTGACGGGTCTTTGATCGTAACATTGGAAGAAGTAATAAATTCGGCAAGTGTCAGACTGCTGTTGGCCTCCACGGTATGCATATAATTAATAAAGACCGTTTCCGGGGCAGGGGGGAGCGTTTCGGGTTCTGTCCAGATGAATTCTGTTTCCTGTTCTGTTTCGGGGAGCAGTTCTGTTTCCGAGCTGATTTCATCTGTTTCGGGAACAGTTTCCTGCGGTGCGTTCCATTCTGTAACGCTGCATCCGGAAAGCAGTACCGCCATACCGGCAGACAGTGCCAAAAAAATCTTATTTTTCATCATAAATCATCCTCATTTCTGTCATTGCATTGCAAGATACATCGCCGGACGGATGCCGCGTTCATAATTGGCATAGTGCCCCAGTGCGAACACAGAGCCGTCCGACCAGACAACGCCGAAATTATTTGGTTCGTCTCCGGTTGTGCGGAGCCACCACCAGCAGTTCTGCTGTTCTCTGTAAAAAGGCAGCAGATTGACAAAATCTTTCAAATCCTGACTGTATTCGGCAGCATGAGGTTCGGCCGGAGCCGTACGGGATGCCGGATTCGGCAGATATTGATATAATTCTTCCTCACTTAACAGGAATAATTTATCCTGTGTGTGATGATTGCCGTAACTGCCGAAGCCGGGGCAGTCCGGCGTAAAGACATCAGCAGTAAGAACCTGTTTCTGTTCTTCCGGCGAAAACAATTCCTGAAAAAAGTCCTGATTCATCCAGCTTCTCAGAGTGCTTCTTGCCCAGCTGGTATAGATACAATCCGGGAACATGCGTCTGGCATCGAGAATATATCTGCTTAACACGAGTAGTTTTTCCTGCGTTCTATGCAGGACAATCCATTCGACCGGAACGCCTGCGTAACGGCCGAACTGCATGATAGTTTCCATAATATCTCTCCTGTATTTCAACATGATAATTTTATTATACACGAATTTGAAAAAAAATGCAATAGTTTTCCGCAGGAAAAATACAGAATCCGACTCTTGACAGATGCCGGAATTTGTGCTATAATAAATTTGTTTTCAGCCGTCTGCACTGAGGGAAGCACGGTGAAATTCCGTCACAGCCTTCACTACCGTTACAGCCGGGCCGCTCGGCAGACAAAAGGCTTGCAGTTTCTGTGCGTTTTTGGATACGGAAAAACGCTGCTGTTCTGATAACGGGATAGCTGCGCTTTTTCGCGGACTGCGGAAAAGCTTTTTTCTTTTGCACAGAAACTCAAAAATTTAATTTATTTTATTTTTTAAGGAGTAAGATTGATGAAACACAAAAAAATAACAGCCCTGTGCGCTGTACTGAGTATGACGGCTTCACTGTTTTCTGTGAATGCCTTCGCCGAAGAAATTCAGGAATCTACAGAAAAGCCTTCTGTGGATGTATTTGTCACTATTGCCGATGCCCAGGGCAGTCTTGTACTGGTGCAGAAGCCCGTCACAGTTGCCGATACCGACGGCGACGGCAGTCTTACCATCCGGGATGCTCTCTGGACGGCGCATGAACAAAATTATGAAGGCGGCGCAGAAGCCGGATTCGCTTCCGAAATGACAGGCTACGGCTTATCCCTGACAAAGCTGTGGGGTACGGCCAACGGCAGCAGCTATGGATATTATGTCAATCATAAGGCCGCTAACGGACTGGGCGATCTGCTGAATAACGGCGATATCATCGATGCATTTGTCTATACGGATCTGCAAAACTGGTCGGATGTCTACTGCTATTTCGATACCGATACTGCAAATGCCGAACCCGGTCAGGAACTGAATCTGATTCTTTCACGTGCCGGATATGACGAAAACTGGGCACCGGTCACTCTGCCGCTCGAAAATGCTGTGATTACTCTCAACGGCGAAGAGACTTCTTTTATCACGGATGCCGAAGGCAAAGTAACTGTCAGACTGGAGCAGGCCGGGGAGATTCTGATTAGTGCCAAATCTGATTCTATGACACTCGTGCCGCCGGTATGTCTTGTCAGTGTGGCCGGAGAAACTGAGACGGAATCAGAATCTGAAACAGTAACAGAATCAGAAACAGAGTCCGAAACGGAAACTGAATCTGAAACAGAATCTGAAACGGAAACAGAAGCCGAGACAGAAACAGAAACACCGGAATCTGCAACGGAAAAATCAGAAACTACTACGACAAAATCCACCACAGCAGTAAAAACGACGACTGCCGCCGCCACAAAAGCGACAGCTTCCACAACTGCGGCAGCAGCAGCATCTTCTCCGGCAACCGGAGACCCCGTTCCGGTAGCGGCAGGACTGGCCGCTGTGCTGGCCGCCGGAACAGCACTGATTTTCAAGAAACATCAGGATTAAATTAAACCTGAAAAATCCCCTGATTTTAAACATCAGGGGACTTTTTTTATTTATCTGATTTTTTCCAGTACGGAAGAGAGTTTTTCATAATTTTTCAGAACACCGTCATCCAGATGCAGGAGAATATTCCGTAACTGATACAGTTTTTCCTCATACTGTTCCAGTTCTTCCAGCATTTTGTCATCATGATTCCGGCGGCAGAATGCCTGCAAGGGCTGAATATAGTCTTTCCGGATTGTTTCCGTTGTCTGGCCGTTCCATCTGTGCAGATATACCAGAGCTTTGAAGCTGTTTCTTCTGCCGGAGCTGAACATCCAGTAAATCGGCCGTTTCTGATAAATCCGGCAATGATCGGCAAAAAAATCCCGGAACAGATATTCTTGCAGTATTTCGCGGGGCGCACCCGTTCCGCCGAGGGCACCGGCGATAAACAAGAGATTTTCTTCCAGTGTATCTTCTCCGTATACAAGCCGGACAAACCGGATGATACTGTCTGTCAGATTATTTTCAAACAAATCCGGCAGAGGCAGAATATTAGTTGGTTCCGGCTGGATTGTCCTGTACAGAGCGGCATTCCACTGACCGCCTGCGAAGCACAGACCGGGCACATCCACACTGTACCGTCCGAACAGACAGCCGATGGCATAGCTGATCAGACTGCGGATTTCTCTTTGCAGGTCTGCCCGGCGGACGGTAACAGCCGTTTCATCTTCTTCGGGGGACAGAATCTGCTGTAATCCGTATCGCCGGATAAAAATTCGGTTGAGTTCTTCTTCATTGGATTTCAGCCGGCGGAAACGGGCATCACATTCCTGTTCCCACTGCTGATATTTTTCAGACAGCAAGGCAGACATAAACGTTCACATTCTTTCAGGAGCTTTTTATTTATTTTAACATGATTTCCGGCATCTGTCAAGAAACAGCAGTTTCTGCTGCCGAGAATCAGATTTGCAATAAAAAGAAATAAAAAAATCATTGATTTATGTTTTATTTTGTGATATGATAATATTAGTTCACAAATTGTTCAGAAATAGAAATAAGTCAAATTTTGAAAAGGGGAATTTTTTATGATGCGTATGAAAAAAATGCTGTCTGCTCTGACTGCGGCGGCAATGGGCTGTGCCATGCTCATTGCACTGCCGTCTGAACAGCAGATTGAAGCACAGGCGGCAGTGTCCTATCCGCTCCAGTATTTCCGGCTTGGCATGTTTGATACCAATCAGAATGTCAATGCTTCCGGAACATCGCTTGTTCCGGCGGAACAGAACGGCACGGCCGCTGAAAAATGGACTGTGAATTATATCAGTTCCGGCGTATTCGAGATTGTGAATGCTTCCAACGGCTATGTGCTGACTGCTTCCGGAAATTCCGTCACACTCGCCGCAGATGCCGACGGAGCCAATCAGAGATGGAAAATCGAAGCTGTGCAGAACGATTTTGACGGCTATGCATTGTATTATAAAATCACAAGCAATGCTGATTCCTCCAAAGCCCTGACATTCACAGAAGGCGCAGGATTCAGCCTATCCGGCTATTCTAAGGCCGATTATCAGAAATATAAATTAAATCTGGACGGTCTGGAAGGCTATGCGGCCAATGCCATGACTCCTTCCGGCGAAAAGGCCGGAACAATCGGCGGACTGCTCGGCGAAGTTGTCTATGTTTCCACAGCGGATGACTTAGTCAAACAGCTGGATGCCACAGAGCCGAAAACAATCGTCGTTACGGCCGATATTGATATGCAGTCGAAATCTCATACCAGAATCAGAGATAATAAAACGCTGGTCGGCTGTTACGGAAATCATACGCTCTATGACCCGTGGCTGAGAACTAATAACGAATACGGCAAGGATGAACCTTCGGACAATATCGTCATCCGGAATGTCAAAATGATCGCCAAAAATGTCCCGAACCGGATCTGTATTAATATCTGGTCGTCAAGACAGATCTGGATTGATCATATCTATTTTGAATCCCAGCTGAGTTATGACAGAACAGGCAACGGTCAGGACGAAGTCGGAAAATTCATCTGGATTAATACGCCTTATGATTCTTATTATGATGCCAAAGACAGAACACGTTCTCCTGACTATGTGACGATTTCTTACTGTCATCTGAAACACAGATACTGGACAGTTGCTTACGGCACACAGAATGATGAAATCACGCGTGACCGGACAACGCTGCTCTACAACTGGTGGGATGAAGACGTTCGCAGATGTCCGCAGCTTGGCAACGGTTCGGCGCATATTTATAATAACTATTATTCTGCCTACGGAAAAGACAGCAACGGTTCGGGCACAACGGGCATTATCGGCGGCGACGGCTCTGATATGGTCTCTGAAAATAACAGATTCCAGGGCTATACGCTCACGCAGGCTCTGACGATGGGCGGCGGCAATGATCCCTGCCGTGATTCCAATTCCTATCTTTCAGAATCCGTTAACGGCACTCCCAGCAAAATCAGCTTTTCGCCAAAGAAAACTTCCAGCTGGTACCCGAATAAATCCAATTACGGCTATGAATTATTAGATGCCTATAATACTAAAAATACAGATACAAAAGCATTCTGTACTTCTTATTCCGGCGACTGCACCAAGGCTTCCCAGATGAAATATATTACAGATTCTGATTTTTCCGGCTGGATTTCCACAAAATATGAAAGTCCTTTCCTAAGAAAAGTCGATTTCGGTTCTGCCACAGCGGCAAGCTTCACAAACGGCGCAACTTACAGAATCAAGAATGTCAATTCCGGACTCTATATGCAGGTGGAAGGCGCAAAGGCAGAAAATAATACCAATGTTCAGCAGTGGGGCACAGCCGACGGCGTAACACATGATATCTGGAAGCTCGTTGACGAGGGCGACGGCTATTACAGCCTGATTTCCGCAGTCGGCGACGGCGGTACGTATGCTCTTGATGTTGCCGGAAAGAAAACTGCCAACGGCACAAATGTCGATATCTATCAGTATAACGGCGGCGATAATCAGAAATTCATGTTTACAAAAAATGCCGATGGTTCTTACAAAATCAGAACTAAGATTTCCGGCGGAAAATCCGCTGTCGAAATTGCCAATGCAGGAACAGGCTCCGGCGATAATGTTCAGCAATGGGAAATCAACGGCGCAAACTGTCAGGACTGGATTCTGGAAAGCATCTACAATCCGGGATGCAGAATGAATACAAACGTTCTTTATGAATTTGAGAATGTCAATTCCGGCATGGTGATGGATATCGAAGCCGGAAATATGGCAGAAAATACTAACGTTCAGCAGTGGGCAACCAGTCATTTCAGCAGTCAGAAATGGATGCTCCAGGAATTCTCCGGCGGCGGAAATTATTATTACATCCGCAGTGCGGCAGATCAGAATTATGTTCTGAAAGCAATGAGCAATGCCAACGGCGGCAATATCGCGATTGTGCCGTATTCCACCAAAGACAGCATGATGCTGTTCAAATTCTCGAAGAATCCGGACGGCAGCTATCAGATTATGACAAGAGCCTCGAAAGATGCCTGCTTAGTAGAAATCGGCTATGCAAGCAAAGATTCCGGCGCGAATGTACAGCAGTGGGAACCTACAAACAATAACTGTCAGAACTGGAACGCCATGACGGAAACGACTACCGCCGCAACAACAACTACTACAACGACAACCACTACAACAACTACCACAACTACAACTACGACTGCTGTCACAACAACAGTTCCCGAAACAGAAGCTCCCACGACAACAACTGCCATTGTTCAGCCCGAACCGGTGCCCGGCGATATCAATCAGGATCAGAGCGTCAGCGTTCTGGATGTCGTTACACTTCAGAAATATCTGCTGAAAACCGGCACACTCACAAAAACTCAGAGTCAGATTGCCGATCTCAACGGCGACGGAAAAGTCAATGTCTATGATCTGCTTCTGCTGAAAAAATCTCTCATGAAAAAATAAAAATCATCCCCTTTTGTCCCTGACAAAAGGGGATTTTTCCGGATTAATAAAATCCTTCCGTGATGCCGTTTCCTGTGTTCGGATGCATGACAGAATAAACACAGTCTACAGCAAACAGAAGCAGTAAAATCATACACAGAATTTTTCTGGTTCTGGCAGGAATTTTTTTCAGAAGATTATCCGATACAGGGGCAATGAAATATGTCACGGCCACTCCGGCAAGTCCGAAGACCGTCAGGCCTTCCAGGCAGACACGGCCGTTGAGATTCATGAAATAACCTGTGTAATCCCACCATTTCATATGGGCGATTTTTTCCAGAATCCATGATGCAAAATATTCCAGACAGCCGCAGATGACAAACGCACTCGCAAACAGATAACCCGGTTTTTTCCGGAGCGGTTTCAGCAGATAGATGATAATCAGGCCGCCTGTGCCGTAAATCGGAAGCCATGGGCCTGCCATCGTACCCCTGTTGATGAACGAACCCTCGTTTACAAGATAGAAAAATACCTCGAACAGCCAGCCAATGAAAGAAAATAAAAAGAAAAACAAAACTGCTGTTTCGGCAGTATAATTTTTTTCATAATCGGCATTCAGCCATCTGTGCTTTTCCAGATGCGGCGTAGGGCATTTTCCATCCGGATAGGCACGGTCTCCGGAACTGACTGTCAGCCACTCGTCATACAGCAGAGCGGCATCTGCCAGTCCGCCGATTTTTTCTTTCCGGAGCCGGGCATAAAGTTCAGAATACAGACATTCCCTGTAAGCGTTCAGGAAAAACAGCGAACTCATATGGAATGTTGCGCCGTCCAGCAGTGCGCCTGGCAGAAGAGACAAATCTATCAGAAATACATGTTTCTTGTCGCCCAGCATCATTTCTTTGGAGAGCCGGAAGGCTTCTTTTGTGCTGATATTAGGATTCTCGGCCAGAATAAAAGGAATCATGAAATATTCATAATATTTATAAAATCCCCCGATGATAGTCAGATTCCAGAGAAACTGCCGGATTGACCGCATCAGCATCACTTTGGATGCATTCGTCACACAGCCTGTCTGATAGATAAATAAAATTCTGTCGGCCTTGGTGCCGGGATACAGACGGCGTTCCATAAAATAGCGGCACCGGCCGATGAGAATCAGATTCTTGCCGAATACCCAGAATAATGCAGTCAGTCCGGTCATAATAAAAATTGTAACGGATTCTGCAATTTTGCCGTGAAATAAAATCTTGTTCAGGCCGTTCAGTACGCCGAAGCCCAGCGAGCCGGACGAGGTAATTTCATTGACAATGACGGAAAAATAGCCCATTGTATATTTTTCGGCAGTGGTTTCGGCGAGCGTTTCCGGATTGAATTCAAAAAAATGCTGCTGTTGCAGAAGCTCCTGAATAATTTCAGAATTGGTTTTCCGGTTTTCACGCAGTTCGTAAGAAACGGACTGGTCCTGCATCAGTGTCTGATTCCAGTCCGTGGCGTACTGATAGCCGTCGCGCAGGACAAAGCCAACGATAAATGCGACTACGATATTCAGGAAATAATGTGTTCTGAGAGATTTCCACGCAGATTGATATAATTCTTTTCGGTTTTGCATAACAGGCCTCGTCAGTTGCTTATTGAATATGAATCAGATACGTATAGCAATATTCCTGACCGGGATTCAGCCGCCGTGCATGGGATTTTTTCTCAAGATCAGGCTGATCGTCATCGAAATATACTGGAACACTCGTCCAGGGTTCGAGGCATACAAAAGCGGCATCGTTATTTTTTTCCGGCGACCAGATGGCAATGCATTCTGCATCCGGGAATTCTACCGTAACGGCATGTTCAGATTTTTTGGATTTCAGCGAAATTTTTTTAGAATCAGGATTCGGCAGAATAATGGCATCATAATCAAATAATTCTCTTGTAACGGGAATTTGCTTCTGATTCTGCACAAGAATGACATCCTGACCGCTGATGTTCCGGGAAACAGTTTCCGGTTTTTCGTATTCGATATAATAATCCGTAAAAACTGTATTTTCATCCAGAGGGCAGTTGAATGCCGGGTGTCCGCCAAGATAGAAATACATAGGCTTCTGGCCGGGATTGCGGACGATATTCTCAATTTTTACGCCGTCGGGCAGAAGTGTGTATCTGACTTTCAGCGAAAATTCATACGGATACTGCGCAAGTGTTTCCGGGCTGGATTCCAGCAGAAATGTGACAGAATTCTCCGTCTGTTCCAGAAAGGAAAATTCCAGATCGCGGGCAAAACCATGGTTTGCCTTCATCTGATACACAGTTCCGTCTGCCTGATAGGTCTTGTTTCCGGGCGAACAGATAAACGGAAACAGAATCGGCGCATAGCGTTTCCAGGCATCGCCGCACTGCCAGAGATATTCTTTCCCATTCCGTTTCAGGGAATGCAGTTCTGCGCCGGCAGTATCGGCAGAAAAACTAAGATTTCCGGATTTGATTTCATATAACATAATAAAAATTCCTCCTTTGGAATGCTTGATAATTTTATTATAACACAGCGCAGAGAAAAAATCAACCGGATTCTGTCACATAATTTTCCTGATTCTGTCACAGAACTGTACGGCAGTTTTCAAGATAGCCGGGTAAAATATAATCGTACTTCTTCATAAGACTATTTTCCTCAGACAGATTTTTTCAGAATGCGCATGACAGCCCTTTGCCATGCGTTTTTCTGATCTGTCATTTTTGTTTCTGTTCTGTGAAAATTCTGACACAATTTTTGACCTTGACTTATTCGGCATAACATGCTATAATAAATACGAAAACACCAGAAATTTCCGTATTTTATGCAAAAAAGGCGGGATCGCATGAAGAAATTATTACAATCCGGTATTCTGATATTTCTGCTGTGCAGCACGGCCTGTCAGAAACAGCCTGAAACGCCTGCTTATCTGGAAGCCGCGGACAGTTCTGTCGAAATCAAGCTGGATAATGCGTATTATTCGCTGAAAGACCAGTTTCCCGATCTGTACAGGCAGCTGTGGTTTGATATTGCCGTCCCGGAACCTCTCAAACTCTATGACCGGGGCGATTCTGACGGCGTTGTCCGGTTTGCGGACAGTTCCGGAAAAAATCTGCTGACACTGGAAACGCATTTCAAAGAAGATCCGGAACGCTGTTATGAACAGTATCTGCACGGCATCAGCGCAACTCTTTCAGATTTTAATCATCTGCATGTCTATGAAGAAGAATTTCTGTTAAATCAGAAATATTCTGCCAGAAGAATCGACCTGAAACAAAATTCCGGAACTGATACAAGATTAATCAGTTACTGGCTGATTACGATAGAGGCCTCGCCTGCACAGGCCGATTTTTCTCATCAGAGCGGCGTTTGTATTGTCTCGGTAGAATCTGCTGCCGAAAATATCGAAGCAATGCTGAAAATTCTGACTACCTTCCGCATCAGAGGAGAGTGAAATGAAAAAAATAAAAAATTCTATGATTCTGGCAATGATTCTGACAGTGTGCTGTCTGCTGCTGTCAGGGATGATTTTTTATAGCTATCTTGCGGCATATTCTTATCGGATTGAAGACAGTTCCCAGATCAGCCGCTATCCGGGGGATGTCAATGCAGATTTTAAAATCGGCTGGGAAGATGTTTCGGCAATGCAGGCATTGTACCTGAACGGCGCGGCATATTCGCAGCTTGATCTGGAATGTGCCGATCTCAACAAAGACGGGGAAATCAATAATCAGGATACGGCAATTTTGCTTCAGTATCTGTCCGGGCATGACCAGTGGACTTTGCAGGGGCTGGAAGCATACTGCCGCAGTCAGGAGTAAATTATGAAATATTATCTGAAAAAATTAATCTTGCTGCCGCTTTGTCTGCTTCTGACAGGATGTGCCCGGAGCAGTGCGGCATCTGCTGCACTGTTTCAGATTAACGAAACAGTCGATGCTTCTTATCTGCTGAGTACGGAAGAAGTCACCCGCGAAACGGAAGACCTGAAAAATAAATATCAGTATGACACGGCTGTGACGGACTGCGGCGGAGAAATTCTTTCCGAACTCCGGGACGGAACATGGCATGTTTCCGAAGAAGGCGAAAAAATTTACGGCCTGATTTCTGAAATTACAAACAACGGCATTGTCGGACCCAATATCCGCTATGCTGTGAATCTGGATACGGAACTGACACAGGACTGCATCGAAATCCTGAAAGAAAACAATCTGGACGGCTGTATTATCGTCAGCGATCTGCACGGCCGGATTCAGGCCATTGCTGATTATACAGGCACTCTGGAATATTATTCCGGCGGAGAATTCAAAATCAGTGAAGATCATGAAAAATTTGACCTGCTTCTGGAAACAGACCAGATAAATCAGAATTATATTCTGCATCACGAATCCGGCGCGGAAGATGAAATTATCCCGTTTGACGAGATGTATATCGGCCATACAGGAAGAACATATCATTCCGACGGCGTTTACTATGGCAGTACGGCGAAACTGATGTCGGCGACAGTGCTGATGGATGTCGGCATGAGTTTCACAGATACGCCTTATTATGATGCCGGGGTCATCAATTACGGCTATCACAAGAATATTTATAATCATAATTATCCGGACAGCATGTACCCGGCCTATCATACAATGAAAACTTCTCTGATTAATTCTTATAATACGTTCTTTGCGGCCGGATATGCCGGCATTCTGACAGGCAGCAGCTTTTATTATGATTTTGGCGTAAAATTGAACGAGACTCTTGAAAAAATCAATCCCGAAAACGGCTTTCTCACAATTGCAAGAATCATGAATAAATATTTCGGCTTTAACGAGTTCGGCTCGCAGAAAGCCGGGTATATTTACCCCTGTGACTGGATGGATCTCCGGCAGCCTTCTCTGAAAGCAATTGATACTTCCAGAGAAAATGAAAAAGACCGCGAATTTCTGATTGCCCGTATGGCCATAGGCATGTGCAGTGACGGCCAGATGATCGACGGCCAGCCTACAGGCAATTATTTCGATGCTTCTCCGCTGTTTCTGAATGCTGTCACAGGTGCGGTTGCTTCCGGCGATATGTACCGCCTGAATATTAAAAGCGATTCGCTGGAAACAAAACTCAAAGATATGGAATACCGCAATTCTGATACAGAAGACTCTTCCGAAGATGCGCTCCCGGAAGATACGCAGAGTTTTGAAGCTCTGACTGGAACAGAAATCCAGACCATTCCGCTCTCTTACCGGGAAGCACTCTGGTCGGGAATGAAAGCAATTATGCCTTATGAATATAACGGCTATACTGCCTATGTCAAAACGGGCACGGCCGATGACGGCACAAGTTTCAGGCGTTTTCTGCTGACAGGCTTTGTGACACAGGATGAAGAACCAAATGACATCCGTCCGCCGGAAGGCTGGGCAGTCACATTGTATATTCACAACGGCACGGAACTGTCATCAGAATTCGCTTCCGGCTATACGGATGTATATAAACAGATTCTGCGATTGGTAATCAAAGGCGGTGAAAGCGAATCATGATTCTGCATATTCTGATTTTATTGCTTTGTCTGTTTCCGGCGGCGGCATGTATTCTGACACTATTTGCTTCTGAAAAAACAGTCAGACTGATGCCTGTTTTATTCTGGAGCGAGGGAGTGCTTTCAGTTATTTTGCTGATTTTGTCCGTTTCTTACAGGAAAATGCTTGCTTCTGTCCTGCTGACGGCATTTTTCTTTCTGTATTTATGTTATCTGCTGTTTCATAAAGAAGCCGTTTTCCGGCCGGGAGAAAAACTGCTTGTCTTCACGCGGCAGAAACACGGACATCTGATCTGCGAACTGAAAGAAATTTATGCTTCGCCGGAAGAATTTCCGCGGCAGAAAGCTCTTCATGCGTACCGGACACCGGACGGCTTTATTCTGCTCCGTATGCCGGATACGGAAGAAGAATGCTTTGCCTATCAATTTACAGATTATCATTATACGCTGGAGGGAATCCGGCAGAACTGCCTGATTCTCGGCACAGTGGACGAACGGAAGCTTCGTCTGCCGGAGTATCATAAAAAAAGATTCTTTCCCTGTGCGGAACATGCACTGTTTGCCGTGCTGACTGTGCTGATTGCTCTGCCGATGCTCTTCCTTGCCGGAATGCGGCAGACTTCTGCCCGGCTGGAAACATTTCTGCATCAGCAGGCTGAAACAGGCATTTCTGCTCCGGCAGAATCCGGAACAGAATTATTTTCACATGAAAAAAATCTGATTCTTGTCATAGACCGGGACGGCTCCGACGTTCACAGTGTCAAGTTTCTGAGTCTGGATGCCGCAGAAGCCGAACTCGACCTGATTACAGTCAATGCCCGTCTGATGCGGCAGACTCCGGAATATCTTCTGTTTCGCGATTCGCTGAATACGGAAGATTTCGGCCGTATCAGGACAATTGTTCAGGACACATTCGGCGCGGAGCTGAATCAGATTCTTGTCATGCAGAGCGATCAGCTGCTCTCCGGAAGTCTGCCGGAACAAACTGCTGCGCTTTCTCTGACAGAAGCGCAGTTTGCCGTGCTGAATACAGAAATTCCGTTCCGGAAATCCGGAAATTATCCGCTCCGGGAAGCGGACAGTCTGCTGAAACTGCTGGAAGCATATCTGAACAGCGAATTTTATGATTCTGATATTTTATCTGAAAATGAATTTGCTGTGATGCAGAATGAATATCTGCTTGCCCTGTTGACTTCGGTACAGAATCCGGATTCCAGGCCGATTCGTACCACAATGACAGAACAGGAAATCAAAATGCTTTATGATTCTGTCATTATTGCAGAATCCAGATACAGAAACTGCTTCCGGCAGAAAGATCACAGTATAGTTCTGCCGGCTTCTTCGGTCTGCACCAGGCTGGATGATGCTACCCTGTGCCTGTCGGATGCCGCTCTGAAATCACTCATGATTCAGGCTTTATATTACTAGGAGGAAACTATGCAGAAATTTGTGAATTTATTTCTTCCGGACGTGCTGATGCTGATGACTGTTTCACCCTTGCTGTTCAGTTCCGGGACAAGCACAGCCTATCGGCTGGGTATTTTCGGAATTTATCTGCTTTTTCTGGTGCTGATGTGCTTTGTGAAAAGCTGTCTGTTCCGGCGGCTTCTGGCAACGGAAACGACTTATACCCGGCAGTGCAGTGTCATCACGTATCTGATGCTGATGCTGTATACAGGATGTTTTATGAATTTATACATCGTCGGTTTCCGGACGGAACAGCCGGCGGCAATTCTGGAATATATCCTGGGACTGATGAAGCCCGCGGCACTGCTGGGGAGCGCGTTCCTGATGCTGTACCAGGCACTGAAAGAATTCTATCAGAGAAAAAATTATATTCTGACCGCGCTGGGAGTATTTCTGCTGAATTTTATCACAGTCAGCGGCCTGAATCCGGAACGTTTTCTCACAGCAGTTCCGGAAGCGGCCGGGATTGTGTTCCTGCTGTGGATTATGACACTGATTCTGCCTTTCCACAATCCGGATGCCGATCTGCTCCGCTACTGGTGCGGCAGACTGGCACACGGAAAAGTTTTGATCATGACAGGATATCTTTTGCTGAATCTTCCTGTTTTTTTATTTCTGCGCGGTTTTCTGAATGCGCATCTTTCGCTGCGCGTGGCCGTTGTGGAACTGGATAAATTATTATTTTTCCTGAATTTCTATTTTCTGATGCTCTGGAATGACAAAAAACGAAAAACACATTCAGAAGTCTATGTCAGCTATCCGGAACTGGCCGGACTGGTGTTCTGTCTGATGACGGGACTGTTTCTGCTGGGCGAACATGGTACGATGATCGTCATGCTGCTGACACTGATTCTGATGCTGTTTCTGCTGTACAGCACCAGAGCAGGCGGCATCATGCTTGCCCTGACAGCGGCAGGCTGGGGACTGCTCTGGATTCTGAACAGATTTATTTCGGCTGATTTTCTGGACAGATTGTTTCATCTTGAAAAATACAGACAAATCCGGGATATGAACAGGACGATTCTGGAAAGCAGCCGGGGCATGAATGCCGCGCCGTATGCTGTGGATATGGTCGGAACGATTTATACCAGAATTGAAGATTTTTCTTATCTGAATTTAATTTCCGTCTTCGGCCGCTGGGCGGCATCTGCCTTGATTTTATTATATCTGCTTGTGCCGCTGCTTTCGTGCATGTATCTGCATAATTACAAGCTGAAAAACCGCCGGAAAATCAGCAGTGCGCTGTTCACACTGGCAGAATTGTCCTGTCTGCTGCTGTTTTCCTCCGGAGCTGTGCATGTACTGTCCAATTTTGGCTTGATTTTCTTCACTGGCGTGACACTGCCGTTTGTCAGCAACGGGTTTACGAATATCATCGTCATGCTGATTTTATTCATTCCCGTGATCTACTGTCTGAGGGAGGCGAGCTTTCATGATGCCGCATAAAAAACAGGAATCAGAAATCCGGTTTTCCCGGTCGAAAAATAAATTATTCATGCTGTTCCTGACTGCTGTCATGCTGTTTATTCTGAACAGTACACTGTTTTATGATGCAGTATATTCGCTGTTTTCGTCTTTCCGGAATGAGGAAGCTCCCGAACAGGAACAGTCAAAAAGCAGTTTTGCGCTCCGGTTCAGTGGCTATGATCTCACGGCAAATACCCGGCAGAATCTGCTGAAAGAATTTGCGAGTTATAATATCCGCTATACGGATTATAATTTTTATGCGCCGAAAGGCCGTCTGCTGGACAGGGACGGCAATGTAATCTATTCCATGCAGACACAGCCGGTTTTCAGTCAGACGTTCTATGAACAGGGCAGAAACCGCGTCTGCAAATATCTGTATGGCGATATCCCCGGCACAGAAGGCATTTCTGCCCTGATGCGCACGGTTCCGAATGTGAATCCCGATTCGCTGGCCGATGCACTCCCGGCATTTCCGGAAGGCTATGATATTCAGCTTTCTCTGGATACAGAGCTGGAAATGCAGATTTATGATCTGCTGGCCATTAATCAGATCAAAGGCGGCTGTATTATACAGGATCTGCCTACAGGTCAGATTGAAGTCATGACAGCTACCAGCATTACCAGTGCCGAGAGTGAAAAAAGCTGTCTGACACAGCTGGAAGCTTCTTTGAATTCAGATTTTCTTCTGGAAAAGCTCTCCGCACTTTCACCGGATGAACAGGAACAGACAAAACAATTTTTCGATTATCAGCGCAGAAGCGCAGAATCACAGCAGACTGACCCGGAATCCGGAGAAATTACAAAAATCCTGAAATATTGCTTTACAACAGATTTTGATCTGATTCTGGAACAGCCGGATAATATGAAAGCATCGGACAGTTCTGAAATCAGTCCTCTGCATATGAACAGCATCACGCAGAGAATCTTTTCCGCAGAAGCCCGTGTGCCGTCACTGCTTCTCTGCGTGAAGGACAGTCAGGGCAAAGAACAGGCAGTTCTGCCGGAATATCCCGTGCAGGACGGCAAATCGCTTTCTGTGCTGAAATCCCTGAAATCTGAATATGAAAATCATAAATCGCAGAATTTTAAAAATTATCAGATTTCTGTGCTGAAATATCAGTCCGGCCGCTATACGGATTTCAAATATGCCACAGGCGTAATCCGTTCCGCAGATAAGAAAATTCAGAAAGCCTTCACGCTTTACAGCCGGGATGAAAAAATTCTACAGTTTGTTGACAGTCTGGTGTATTTTCTCGATGCATCCAGTCAGCCGGAAGGAGGAATGCCGCTTGAATCAGAAACAGTTCCCGAAGGGGATTAAAGCCGCACTGCTGGTGCTGATTTTGCATCTTGTGCTGATAATGGGCTTTGTGCTGTATCTTTGTTTTGTGAAATATCCTGTGATCATTCAGGATGACGGCCTGTTCCTGAACAGGAAATTTCTGGAAGCTTCCGGCAGATATCTGCTTTCTATACTCTGGATTTATCTGGGCGTTCCCGTACTGCTGTGCATTGCCAATGTGACAGCTGTGCACTTTCTCAGCAAAAATTATCTGAATTATCTCAGAAAAGTACAGAATACCTGTCTGAATGCCGGGGAATACTTTCGCCGGACGTATCCGGAACAGCAGGAACAAATGGCACAGACAACTTATTTTTCTTCCGGAGTGGAACTGCTCCGGAACGATGCCCAGACGCTGGAACCTGGTAAAATAACTGCTGTCTTCCGGAACCTGCGCCGCTGTGCGGCTCTGGAACAGGAATTCCGTGAACTGAATCAGAAATGCAGCGGATTCCGGATACAGCACGGCGAACAGGATTTTGTACAGAATCTGTATGAAAATTTTAAAAAACCCCTGACGTATTCCGCTGTGCTGCTGCATCAGTACTGCCCGGAACTGATGCAGAACGGCTTTGCACTGGCAGAACAGTATCTGAATGCCGGAGAAACAGGCAGATATTTCAGAAATACTTCTTTTTCCAGTGACAGTGATTATCTGCTTTCGGAATTTTATGCGCCGCTGGAAACGCTCTCCCGGCGTATGCAGAATATGGCCGGCGATCTGATACAGTATCATCAGGAAATTCTGAAACAGAACAGCATCGCCGAACTGGAAATTGAACCCTTCCCGGAAGAAATACAGAAAAAATTCCGGCAGGCTGTTGCACTGCTGGAACAAATCCCGTCCGGCAGAATTCTGACAGAATTATCACAGAATCAGAAAAAATATGCCGCTTACAGAGCAGATTTCCGGGATTATGCCGCTGTCGCCGCCGCTTATGACAATGCCGTCCGTCTGCTGTATGAATGCATCACAGGCACAGAACACTGGATGCTGAAACAGCTTTCCGGTCATTACAGAATCGCCCGGAATGCCTACAGAATGTATCTTCCTGAAGATTCTCCCTATCCGGAACAGTTCCGGCAGGTCTGCGAGCTGCTCCGGCAGGAGGCCGAATCCGGCGGTTATCTCTGGCATATGGAAGCATTGCAGGAAGATTCCCGGAACTGGATTTCTGACTTTTCGCCGGGCAGTCAGAATCTGCAAAACCGCATTGATGCCGTCAGACTCTGTGCGGAAACAATCAACCAGGCCGTCAGAAAGGATGAGAATACTTCATGAATATCAATGAAGATCTGAAAATAATCGAAACTGCTGTTGCCGGATTCCGCCGCCATGACGAGGTGGATGCCTACCGGATTGTACAGCCTGCCGAAACTGCACTCCGCCGGAGCTGCGAACGCATGAAAAGCATTGAAGAACAAAGAGCAAAATATTGTTATGATTCTGATTTGCTCCCGGAAATCAAGAAATTTGTCAATGCCCTGCATCAGTACACTAAAACACAGGATTTCAAGACTCTGCGCACAGAAATGCATCAGATCCGCGATGCTGTCGAAGATTTCAACAAAAGCGTGGAATATCTTGTCCGGACAGGTCTTGTCAAAGAAGAGCAGACTAAAAAAATTTCCGATCTGCCGAAAAGCAGTCCGGCCGCTTCCGTGCCGCCTCTGCGGAGAAAAACAGCGGCTGCTCCGCCGCCCGAAGAACCGCCTTCTCAGAAACCGCCCGTCAGACGGCCGCCGGCTTCTGCCAAAAAAACGCTGGAAGAAACTTATTTTCCCGGCTCCGGTTCTTCCGAAGCCGTCCTGAATCGGCGTGCCGAACTTGTGATTAAAATTACTGCCGAAGATCCCGATTCCGGACAGAAAATTCTGCAATATTATCTTGCCAATAAAAATGCTTTCCGCCGGAAAGAAAGCTATCCCAATTTCTGGTGCAGACTGCTGCGGAAAAATAAAATTATCTGTTATCGGCAGATTTTCCGCGTTTCGGACTGGAAACCGCTGTTCACAGAAAAAAATATTTCCGACGAAATTCAGACCCTTTCCCGGAATATTTTCGGAGTGCCTCATGAGGGAAATTTACAGGATGACGGCCTGATTCTGAAATTCCTGCCGGACAGAATCCAGATTTCTTTCAAGACTTACGGCGAGAGAACTTCCAAACTGCTCCGGTCTGAATTCTCCGGACAGACAAGACAGACTGCCGAACTGCTCCGGAAAGATTTTGCCGATAAAAATGAAAAATATACCTGCCATTATCAGGATACGCTTAGTTTCTATCATCAGTTCAATCATGTGGATTCTGACTGGAATCAGAAAGAAGTGCTGGTCAGAATCAAGCTGGATCTGAAATTGAAATAACTGCCGGAAAGGATGAATTTTTTATGCTGAATAAATGCGTCTGCATTCACTGCCTGAAAGATGTTGCCAGTCCCAGATTTCTGATACCGGAAAATCTGGAATCGCTTCATGCCAATCAGTTTGAATGCTCGCCGGATCTCATCGGCCTGGACAGTCAGAAACAGGATAGTATTATGAAAGCCAAACTGAATTATTACGGCATTGCACTGCCCGAAGAAGAGACACAGCGTCTCAGCTGCGATGCCGGGGAAAAAACACTCCGGCTGAAAAGCGGGCTGAAAATTATCGTCCGCTCTGTGGAAAAACTGATGGAAGAATATCCTGACAGTACCGCCGAACTGGAAAATGCTGCTACCATCGACGGAAAAGCTTTGTTTATCTATCAGCCCTTCCGGCCAATGGCCGCAACTGAACTGGTATGCGACAGCTGTCACCTGATTCTCTCTTCCCGGAACGTCGTCCGGACAACTGTCGGAACAGAAACTTTCTGGGAATCTGTTGACGAAACAAAAGAAAATCATTTTACTGTTTCACTCATTGCCGGAAGCAAGGCCGGCAAGACAAATCTGCTGCTTGCCATGCGCAAGCCCGAAAACAGAGTTCACCTGAAACTCATGACAGAAGAGCCGTTTATCGAAAATCATTTTACACAGGCCGAAGAAGCCCTCAACGAAGGCCGTGTGCCCGAAACAACGCTTTCTCCTCAGCCGCCTATCACGTTCCGGACAGATCAGAATCAGGATATCAATCTGATTGATACGCGCGGCGAGGAAACCAAAGAAATCCGCATTGACCGCGCCGTTTGGTCAGATATGCTTGTCGTCCTGCTGGATATTGCTTCTGTCTATGAAACAGAACAGGAAAATTCCGAAAGCCTGAAACGCCTCCGGAAATATCTTGCCGATCTGGAGCGGCACTGCCGCACCCGGAACGAAACAAAGCCGATTATTCTTTGCTTTACCAAATGCGATTTATATCCCGATTCGGCAGATAATATTATGCTGTATCCGCCGGGCGGCAGTGCCGAACGCTATGACCCGGCCAAGCTGCGCGTTATCAGAAATTATCATTTTATGGATAATACAGAAGAAATCATTCATGCGCTCTGCCAGGAACTGAACAGAAAAATGCACAGGAATGAAACCCAGATCTACAGGACAATTTATAGAATTATTCAGGATATTATCGCTTACTGCAATCAGATTTCCGGCCGCAAAGTGGATATCATGTGCATTGCGCCGCTGGGTACGCCTGCCGAAAACGGAAAAATCAATGCCGATCTGTATCAGCCCCGGCATGTGGACAGCCTGCTTCACAGGATTATTCAATATGCATCGGAGGCGAAATCATGATCTATCAGTATACGGTATTCCAGGCGCAGGACGGCTATGCATGGGAAAAATCCGCGCCGGAAAGCTTTTCGGAAATTACGCCGCTGCTGATGCAGTGCGAAAGCGTTTCGCATTGTTATTATCTGTTCCATCACGGAAACGTGCTCCGGGTGCAGAAGGCAGAAAAGCCCGATTCCGGCGAAAGACCGTTCTTTGTGTATACAGTGGATGATTTTCGCAGTGAAGACGGGATTTTTTCAGCAGATACGTCCAATAAGGCATGGCCGCAGGTAATCGAGAATTTTCTGACAGATTGTCCGCCGTTCCGGCGCGTGGAAGTTTCAGAAGAACAGATTCCCGGCTTATTGCAGGGATTTGCCCGGCATCTTCCGGAAAAGCTGACAGCGGCTCTGCTGGTGGACTGCAATGCCGCACAGCAGGCAAAATTTTTTCATACCAGTCATGAAAATATCCGCCGGAATACAGAAACATTTCGCTTTATCCGGAAACTGCCCGTATTCCGGGAAGAAAACCGCCTGTTCCGGGCATTATGCTTCCGGGAAGGCGTTCCGGCAGTCAGTATGCTGGCGTTCATCGCACTGCTGAATACAGATCTGTCTTCTGATTTCCGGAAAAATTATGATAAATATTTCGATCTTTCTCTGCTGGAAACAGCTGTGCAGTATCTGCTTCTTTCTGTCGATCAGGATTTTATTGCAGAAGCCGCCGCAAAACTGGATTCCGGCATTGTGCTCTGCCTTGGCATTGAGAAAGAATTTGTCCGGAACGTGATTGTCTGGTATATTTCCGTATACGGCATTCATCATGCCGAAGAATTAAAACAGTTTCTGCATCTGCTGGCCTGTTACGGACTTCCGGCCGAACTGCTGCTGCCTGTTCTGCAAACATGGGAACAGGAATATGCTTCGCGGACAGAACGTCCGCTTTCGCAGAAAGAATCTGCTGTCCTGACATATCCGGCCTTTGTGCAGGCAGTCCGGGAAAATCAGGGCTGTCATTTTGTCACAGAAGAGCTTCCCTGCGAAGTGCTGGATAAAATCTATGCGTATATTCTGGAGCAGGAAATTCCTGTTCCGATTCTGGAAAAGCTGTTCCGGGAAAATGCAGAGAATAAAAATATCGCGGATTTATTGCAGTTTCTGAATCAGAAAGAACATCCCGGAAAGAAACTGAAAAATCCGGAAAAGAATCTGCTTCCGGCGTGTCTGTTCTGGAGCGGACTGGTTACGCCGGAAGAACTGGAAAATTTTTACGGTTCCGCAGAATCCGCCGAACGCATGAAGCAGGATGCCTTTTATCACAGAATGCCGGAAAGAATCCGCAGTCTGCCGGAATTCAGCCGCAGTCTGCTGTTTGCCGAAAAATTAAGCGAAAAATATCGCCTGAATACGCTGTTCCAGAAAGGAAAATTAGGAAAAACAGAAAAGACTGTGCTGGGCGTTTCGGCTTTGTCGTTTCTGCTGATGCTGGTCAGCTGTATCCGGCTTGTGACGGTGATGCTCTATGAATGCTAAAAAAAAGACGGCTGTCCTGCTGTGTCTGCTTCTGACCGGGTGCAGCCGGACAGTTCCGCAGACAGAACAGAAAAAAGCAGAATTATATTATCAATATCTGCCGGTTGCGCAGCGCGTTTCCGGCAGTGAAGGCCTTTCTGCCGAACAGCTGGAACAGCTGGATACAGCATTTCAGGAACGCTATGATGCTTATGAACAGACTATGTATCATATTGTCGGCGAAAGCAGTTATATGAACCCGATTCAGTATGTATTTCAGGATTCGCTTACGCCATTGCAGAATTATTCTCCCATGGCCGCGGTACTGTACCAGCACAGGGAAGAAATCGCAATGAATCCGATTCTGCTCCTGCGCCATACGATCGAGGGCGACGGCGACCCGCTGACGGAATATGACAGCTATACAGAGCATATCTCCCGTGTTGAAAAAGAACAGAAATCCAACCAGATTCTGGAACAGAACTGGCAGTCGCCGGAACTGACCTATTCCGGCACGGCAGAACTATTTTTAAAAAATAAAGTACAGCAGTTTCATCCGGAAGCCGGCACGATTCAGGCCGGCAGGGAAAATGATATGTATTATATCTATCTGATTGAATTTCATGAAGATATCGAATGCTATGCCTATTATTTCTATATCAGTCAGGAAGGCATCTGTTATCAGGCCTCTGTGGATTATCTGCTGTACGGCGGAAACGAGCTGGCATCCTGTTTTCTGGCAGAGGCAAGCCTTGCCGGAGAAGGATATCTGGACGAAAAGCTGCCGCTTTTGCAGGAAGTTCTGGATATAGCACCTTCGGAAGAATCTTCCGGCGCATATCAGGGATATGATCTTTGCGAATCCGGCTTTGTCCGGGATTATATCAGCGATATGGACGGAAAAATTGCCCGTCTGGAGCATCACACGTATCTGATGCAAAAGCCGCAGGAATAAAAATTCCCGCGGCTTTTTGCATAGCTTAATTTTCCAGTGTCATCAGGCGGAGATTGAGTTCGTCTTTGATGACTTTCGGCAGAAGATAAACATTTCTGTAGCCGTCATTGTTGATAATCAGCCATTCTTTCTGGTCTGTGATGACGATTGTCAGGCCGTAGCTTTTGAACGTATCGCCGGAATCAGAGAATGTCAGAATTTTTCCGTCTTTTTCATAGAAATCCAGATAGGAAATATCTGCATAAATACCGGACTGCTGTGCTTCTGATTCAATCAGGCCGTCCGGATGCTCGTTCAGAGCCGTGCCGGAATCCAGATACATTTCTGTCAGTGCAACAAAGCTTGCCGGGTCGGGAATTTCAATCTGACTGCCCTGATAATAAGCTGTCATAGTAAAATCATAGTCTGACTGCACCGGATTTTCATTGAAAGTTTCTGCCTGAAATTCCGGATTTGTTTCTTCCTGCGGCGGAACTGTTTCCGGAACAGGCACATCCCCTTCGTTGACAAATTCCGGGAGCAGGCCGTTTTCAAATGCCATATCGACAAGCTGAACGAATTCGTTTCTGTATTCGTCCTGAAGCTCTGTCTGTTCCAGCAGTCCGTGAATCTGTACCCAGCTTGAAGTGCCGGCGTACTGACTGTTCCGGAGCAGCATTCCGAATTCTGTCACAGCGGCAGCAAAGGCTTCATTTTTCTGCATCTGCTCAGACCAGCTTCCGGATTTCAGGATATCAAATTCTTTATACAGACTCTGGTCGCCGTCGGGAGCTTTGTATCTCATGGCGAGTTTCATCAGATGATCAGCTTCGGAAGAGCCGGGAATGATTTCATACAGAGCCGTAACGGAATGTCCTGCGCCGATTTCTCCGGCATCGACTTTGTCGTTACTGAAATCCTCATTGGCGAGCACTCTGTTTTCATAGCCGATCAGACGATAGCTCTGCACAGTCTCCGGATCGAATTCCAGCTGTAATTTGACATCTTTTGCAACAGTGTAGAGCGTTCCGCCCATTTCCTGCACCAGAACTTTTTTAGCCTCCAGTTCGCTGTCAATATAAGAATAGTTTCCGTTGCCGTTATCGGCCAGAGTTTCTAATTTTTCGTCCTTGAGATTGCCGTAGCCAAACCCCAGAACAGACAGATGTACACCTGTATCACGTTCTTTTTCGACGAGTGTTTTCAGTTCTTCGGCGGAAGATACGCCGACATTCAGATCGCCGTCTGT
>DFJS01000073.1 GCA_002373165.1 Ruminococcus sp. UBA3665 | reverse complement strand
CCACTGCTGAACATTTGCGCCGTTGTCCTTGCTTGCGCTTGCAACTTCTACGAGACCGGCATCTTTGGAAGCGTGAGTAATAATGCTGTAACTGCCGTCCAGATTCTTGGAGAAGCGGAATAACATTGCGCTGTCCTTGTTGGAATAGGTTACAATATCAATATTACTGCCGTTTGCACTGCCTTCTGCTTTCAGAACATAGTTGGCATCCTGTACGGAACGGATATAGTAATAATTTCCGGAACCGAATGCTTTCAGAGTCCATTTCTGGCAGTCAAAGCCGTTGGAAGCCCACTGCTGTACGTTGGAATTATCTGTCATTGCGCCGTTGACAATATCCATCACCAGACCGCTGTTGACGTTCTGAAATGTATAGACAACGCTGGTATCCATAGCAGTACCGGGATCGGTTACAGATTCCAGAATCCAGTCCTGGCAGTTTGCGCCGTTGACTTCCCATTGCTGGGCATTTGCGCCGGAAGACTTGTCTGCATTGATGATTTCTACCGCAGAAGCCTCGCCGGAAATTCTTGTTCTGAGTTTATAAGAACCGTCAGAATTTTCAGTCAGCATAAACTGCTGATTGGTACCGCCGTTATACTGATAAATATCAATATTTGTGCCGTTGTCTTTTTTCTTTCCTGCCACATCCAGTACATACGTACCGCCGTCGCCGACGCAGGATACAATATAGTAATAGCCGTCGCCTGCGCTGAAGAGCTTCCAGATATTATGAATTTCAGAGCCGTCAGAACCCCACTGGTCTACATTGGTGTTATTGGCAGCTGTACCGCCTGCTACTTCCAGATACAGTCCGGAATTGACATTCTTGATTCTGAATGCTGCGCCTTCTGTAAAGCTTGCCGCAACAATGGCCGGAGTCGAATTGGGTTCTTCATGATAGCCGGCACTCGGAACGCCCTTTGTGCCGTAGCGGATATACATCCAGTTTCCGTTGGAGGACTGGCTTCCGCTGTAATTGGAGCAGTAAGTTTTTGCCTGATCGGCCGTCAGAGTAGTATAGCTGTAATTATTTTTGGGTCTCCAGGTACTTTCTACTGAATAGCTGGGATTATTAGCAGTGCCTTCGCCGCGGACGGTTCTGTTGCAGCTGGAGAATTTGGAACCTGTTTCATAATAAGCACCGGGATACGTAATCTGATTCCAGTCACAGATTACATTTCCGCCGTTTGCATAATAGCAGTTTTCTGCATAGATATCGCAGCCGCTGTGAACTGTGTATGCCATGCTGAACGTATCCACATAGTTATTGAACGAATGATAATAGCCCCATCTCATGAGTCCGGGTCCTCTTGTCAGAGTCTGATAGAATTTGTTGCTTGCAAGTGTCATGCGCGGATAGCCGTCATATTTTGACTTGACATCGGCAGTATCATCCGGATAGCCCAGGATTACGCCGTATTCATGCAGACCAAAAGAACAGTCGGAAATTGTGCAGTAATCGGCATCATAGCAGCAGGCTAAGAACTTGTCATAGTCCGGCTGGCCGGAAGCGGCCTTGTTATAATCTGCATGGCCGACAAATGTCACATGGTCTACCCAGAGATTCTGGCCGGAGCCAAAATAAACTGAAATATTATCATTGCCGTTGGAATCTTTATCATGCTGAATTTCCAGATTGCGGAAAATAACATTATTTCCCTGACCGCTGCCCTGCTTGGTGCAGAGTGCAGTGTTATACAGCACATGACTGCCATAACTGCCGATGATGGTTTTATTATCAGTTACATAGATTCTGCCGTCGGGATTATAATAATGATTCTGACCGTCGAGCTTGTAATTGCTGCCGCCGTCGATTTTTCCGGTAATAACGATAGTATACGCGCCGGAAGCTTCGGCATATTTTTTAAGATTGGCAAAAGTAGAAACTTCTACTGTTTCGCCGAACAGACCGCCGATATTGCCGGCCTTGATATTATTTGTATTATCGTTGGAGCAGTAGCCTGCAAAACCCTGCAAACCGTCGCAGTTAAGCAGAAACAGCTGATTGTCTGCGCCGGTATAAGTCGCCAGTGTCATGCCGCTTGTGCCCTGTGTCAGTGCCAGATTTGTATCAGAATAATTTACTATTTTATAATATAAATTATTTCCAAGATGATCCTGCTTCACAGGAACGACATACCAGTGCTGGGACTGTGCAGATTCATAGCCGTAAACAACAACGCTGTTTCCTGCCGAAATTTTATAATTCAGCGGAGTAAGCAGTCTGCCGGACTGCGCATTGCAAAGCTTGAAATACGTGCCTTTCGAGTCAGAACCTACTCTGTCAAACCGCCATGAGGGAGACAGGTCATTTCCCAGTGCTTTCATCACAACTGCGGAATTGTCTGCCGTGCCGCTCTCGGTCAGCACTGTGGAATTATTTTTCGATGCAAGATTCATCAGCTGTACGGGATAATCTGACGAGATTGCTCTTGCTGTCATGGATGTTTCCGACGGAAGCACCAGCAGAACTGACAGAATCATCATCAGAGCCGTCATCATACCGATGATCTGCAAGGAAAGCTTATGCCTTTTTTCCATACAAATTTTCCTCCTTTATGATCAATAGAATTTTTGCAGTCAGAAGCTGGATTTTTTTGATTCTCCTTTCCTGCTGTTCCTAAACGACTGCCTGTTTATGAACAAACTGTGTCTTGTATCAGAATTGATACTTATACATATTATAGCAAATTCCGGAAATAAATACAAGCTGTATTTTATAAAATCTGCATATTGCATAAACAATTCAGAAAAATTAAGGCATTCTGCACAAATCAAAATCATCTTGACAAAAAGATATAATTATGCTATAATCTGAAAAAACAGAAGGGAAGTGCTTTTATGTCGGTTTTACTGGGACTGCTGGCCTTTGTGCAGATGATTAATTTTCTGCTTGTATTGTCATTATGTGCCGGCTATCGGGAAGATATTGAAAAACGTCTGGCCGAACACAGAACTCATAAAGAACTCAGAAATTTAAAACGGGAAATCCGGCAGAATCTGCCGCCGTTCCGGCAAAGAATCCGTTATCGCTTCACAAAGGGCGCACTCTGGGCAGAACGGGAATTCCTTACGCCGGAACTGCTCCCTTCCGTGATGCCGCTGATCCGGAATATTTTCCCCATTCCGGAATGTATTTCTCTGCTGTTCCTGATACTGGGATTTTGTTATAAAAGCGTTTTGTTTACAGCAATCGGCTGGAGTGCCTCTGTCCTGCTGTGGGTTCTGTATGCAGTCTATCAGATCATGGATACTGTCAGCATCCGGAAAAAACTTCCGAAAGCGGCCGCTCTGGAACAGAAAATCCGGAAACAGAACGCTTTTTATAAAAATCCGAATCATGAAAGAAATTATACCTCCCGCGAATGGAATATCATCATCCGGGCGCATCTTCTGAGATTATCGCCGATCGGAATCACATTCGGCTGTCTGGCAGAAGACGGCAGCAGGAGTTTGTTTCTGATGGGAATTTTGAGTTTGATTCTGGCAGTCATCGAGGAATATCACAGAAAAAACAAAACAGAAGTCTTTCTCTGTGCCTATCAGGATTACAGTCACAGGCGGATGACACCCTTCGAGCATACAGAAGCTTTTGCCGAACATGCCCGGAAAGAAATGTTTCTGATTTCAGTTCTGGAATTTGCCGTTTCCGGAATGCTTCTGCTGACGGCCTTGATTTTATTCAGCCTGCAATAAAAAACAGGGCTGCTGCACAGCAGTGCAGCAGCTCTTCTTTTGACAGATTTGTGCTGTTTATATCAGCATTTTTCTTTTAATTCTTCGATGCATCCGGCGCAAATGTGCTTGTCATGAAAATCAAAAAGATTTTCGCCGGAACCGCAGAGAAGACAGCGGTTCTGACTTTTGCGGAGTACGATTGTATCGCCTTCCAGAAAAATCTGCAAATAATCGTTCTGATTAATATCCAGACTTTTTCTCAGTTCCTTCGGCAGAACAAACCTGCCAAGACCGTCTACGCGTCTGAAAATACCTGTGCTGTGCATGATGTCAACCTCCTGAAATGTTTCTTGATTTACTAAACTGTCAGATTATTCTTCTTCCAGCATTTCCCAGTTATGATATACGTTCTGGACATCGTCATTTTCTTCCAGATGATCCAGCAGAAGCTGCATTTTTTTAATGGCATCCTCATCTGTCAGCTGTGTATAATTAGCCGGAATTTTTTCTGCTTCCGCAGAAATCACATGGTAACCTTTGGCGGTAAGGGCTTCGCGCATGTTGTGCACCTCGCCGGGAGCACATTCCATAATAATAGTATCTTCTTCGACTGTCAGGTCATCGCCGCCGCATTCAAAGCAGTCTTCCATGACAGTATCTTCATCCAGACCTGTATTTTCGACAGCAACAATGCCTTTATCAGAGAACATAAACGAAACACAGCCGATTGTTCCCAGATTGCCGCCGAATTTGTCGAAATAGTGCCGGATATCGCCGGCTGTGCGGTTTTTGTTATCGGTAAGGCATTCTACAATCACGGCCACGCCGCTGGGTCCATAGCCTTCGTAGACCATAGATTCGTAATTGTTTTTGCTGCCTTCGCCGGAAGCTTTCTTGATTAATCTGTCGATATTGTCATTGGGGACGTTGTTGGCCTTGGCCTTTGCAATCAGATCGCGCAGTTTGGAATTGCTGACCGGATCGGGGCCGCCTTCTTTGATGCAGACAGTCATTTCGCGTCCGATCTTTGTGAAGATTTTCGCACGTTTCGCATCATTTACCCCTTTTCTCATCTGGATATTATGCCATTTGGAATGTCCTGACATGAAAAAAATCACTCCTTATTATTTTTAATCAAATTCGTTTCCGGAATCTCTGACTGCAAATTCCAGATTTCCCGGAACAGCGTTTCCAGCCGTTCCGTATTGCCGCACAGATGCAGATAGCCGAATACAGCTTCCAGACCGGTTGCTTTGCGGTAGTCTGCCGGAACAGCATTTTTGGGAACGGCACTGCTGGAGACGGCATTCCGTCCGCGGTGAAAGACAGCCTGTTCCTGTTCCGTAAATATAATCCGTTCCGAAGCTCTTGCCTGATAAGCGGCGCAGACAAGCCGGATTTTTGCATTGTGCAGATTTTTGACCGCTGTATTGCCCTGCATGACCATTGCCGAACGAATCATTAATTCATAAACACTGTCACCCAGAAATGCCAGTGTCAGAGGGCTGAACTGCCGGGCTTCTTTTTCTGATAGCATCTGCATAAATTTTACCTGATATAATCAAATTCAAAGCCGAAGATATTAACAGCATCGCCTTCTTCAATGCCCATTTCTTCCAGTTTGTCGATAATGCCGCTGGAACGTAGCACACGCTGGAAGTATTGCAGGGAAGAATAGTCTTCCATATTGACCGTGCGGAGAATCGGTTCCAGCCACGGCGCGGAAATATAATACACTCCGTCTTCGACTTCGACTTCAAACTGCTGACGGGAGGAAAATTTCGCTTCCCAGTCGGCCTGTGTCATGGGCTGTGCTTCATAGATTTTGACAGGCGGCAGTTTGGAGAGGGCTTCGCTGACAGCGTTCATCAGCTCTCTGGTGCCGGATGCCGCTGCTGCGGAAATCTGATAAAACGGCAGACCAAGGGCTTCAATAGTATTCCTGAGATCGGCAATCTGTTCTTCTGTCGCAAGATCGCACTTGTTGGCAACGACAATCTGCGGACACTCGGCCAGGGCTTCGCTGAAGCTGGCAAGTTCATGATTGATTTTTTCAAAATCCTCTTTGGGATTGCGGCCTTCCGAACCGGAAACATCCAGTACATGCAGAATCAGGCGGCAGCGTTCCACATGCCGGAGAAACTCATGCCCCAGCCCTGTGCCTTCGCTTGCGCCCTCAATCAGGCCGGGAATATCTGCCATGACAAAAGAACGCTCTTCATCCAGCCGGACAACGCCCAGCACAGGGGTCAGCGTGGTGAAGTGATAATTTGCGATTTTAGGCTTTGCTGCGCTGACAACAGAAATCAGTGTTGATTTGCCGACATTCGGAAATCCTACCAGTCCGACATCAGCAAGCAGTTTCAGTTCCAGCGTAATATCAAAGCTTTCGCCGGGAAAGCCGGGTTTGGCAAACCGGGGAATCTGCCGGGTAGAAGTGGCAAAATTAGAATTGCCTTTGCCGCCTCTGCCGCCTTTTGCCAGAATATGCGGCTCGTCGTCGGACATATCTGCCATAATGCGGCCTGTTTCGGCATCTTTGATCAGTGTGCCGCGCGGAACCCGGATAATCAGGTCTTCCGCACTTTTGCCGGTACAGCGTTTTCCTCTGCCGTTTTCTCCGTTGGGAGCAACATATTTTCTTTTATAGCGAAAATCAATCAGGGAAGAAAAATTATCATCTGCCTGAAAGACAACATTGCCGCCGCTGCCGCCGTCTCCGCCGTCAGGGCCTCCGGCAGCAACATATTTTTCTCTGTGGAAGGATACGGCACCGTCGCCGCCGTCTCCGGCTTTGATTTTAATTCTGGCTTTATCAACAAACATAGCTGTAGATTCCCGTCCTTTCCGTTGAAAACAAAATCCCAAGCTTTTGGAGAAAAGCCCGGGACTTGATGTTTTACGATCTTAGTCGGCGTAAACGCTTACACGCTTACGGTCACGACCCCAGCGCTCGAATTTTACTCTGCCGTCTACGGTTGCAAACAGAGTATCGTCAGAGCCGCGTCCCACGCCAACACCGGGGTGAATATGAGTACCGCGCTGACGAACGATAATATTGCCGGCTGTCACAAACTGGCCGTCTGCACGCTTTACGCCGAGTCTCTTGGATTCAGAGTCACGGCCGTTCTTGGTAGAACCCATAC
>DFJS01000046.1:44071-44454 GCA_002373165.1 Ruminococcus sp. UBA3665 | reverse complement strand
ATCTCAATGAAGACGGTTCTATCCGTATTCCGGAAGTGCTCCGGCCGTATATGGGCGGCATGGAAGTTATCCCGGTAAAATAAAATTTTTTATAATTCTATATCAACCTGACAGCGGACGGCCAAAAATCGTCCGCTGTATTTTTTGCCAACAGAAATGTGCTAAATTTGTGCAGTATGTCAATTGATTTTTGTACAAAAATATGCTATACTAAACATATAAATTTTTTCCTATTGCGACTAATCTATTTTTAAAAAGGAGGTGATGAAAAACTAATGAAAATTATCTCGAAATTGATTGTATCTTTTGTTTCAGCGGCTTTCTGTTCAGTGCTGGCTCTCTCGGTAAATGCCTGCGCTGCGGATTCTACCCCCCCCCCCCCG
>DFJS01000046.1:0-44008 GCA_002373165.1 Ruminococcus sp. UBA3665 | reverse complement strand
GGTGGTTTCGCAGATGCTCCGGCCGAAATTCCCGTGTACGAAGTCGCAGAAACTGAAGATGTTGCAGATGCTCCCCAGGAAATTCCGGAAAATATCTTTGTCATTCCCAGTGAAGAGCTGGCAGAGGCTTTGATTGAAATTCCGGAAGAAATGATTCCGGAATCAGAGGAATTTGCAGAAGCTCCCGAAATTATGCCCGATGAACCGGCCGCTGTTCCCGATGAAACAGATGCCACGGAAGCTTATGATGCTGAAATTGATGAAGCTCCCGTTGAAGTTCCGCAGGAAATTCAGCTTCCCCAGGAAGAAATAATAGAATTTACTACGGAAGTCTTCTACGAAACAATTTCTCTTGTAGAAGGACAAATTGAATTTACTCCTCCTGCTGAACCAATTATTCTGGAAGAAAAAATAACAGTTGTCTCTGAACAAATTCTGGATGCACCTGAATTTTCGCCCATATACAGCGGAAATTTAAACCCAGAAAATCTTCTGGAAAATCCCGAAGATCAGTCCGGCTATGAAGCATTCCTCTATGAGCTGGGCAGACACGAATCCGGCAACGTATATTCCAAAGTAAATACTTACGGTTATCTGGGAAGATTCCAGATGGGAAATCTTGCCTTGCAGGATGTCGGCTTAATGGATTCCAACGGAAACTGGACCGCTTATGCCAACCAGAAATATCAGATTTATTCTGATGATGATTTCCTGAACTCCAAAGAAGCTCAGGATGATGCTATTAAAGAACTGCTGAAACGCAACTGGCGTACCCTTAAACTAAAAGGTGCCGAGGAACATATCGGCGAATATGCAAGAGGGATTCCTATTACAAAATCCGGTCTGCTTGCGGCGGCACATCTTGTCGGCGCAACAGGTGCTACTGATATCTTCCTGAATCAGGAACGCACTGACCGTTACGGCACTTCTATGTATACATATCTCTCTGATATGGCGGGATATTGTCTGGACAGTGTCATTCCATAGTAAATTTTAAAATGTTCCATGCGGAAATGTTCCACGTGGAACATTTTTCTGTTTCTCTTGACAAAGTTTTTCAAATATGCTATTATATCTGTAAAGAGGTGACTATGTATGAAAATTATGAACTGCCCTCAGTGCGGCGGAACACTCTGCCTGACTCAGTACCCCGGCGTTTATCACTGCCGCTACTGCCGCACGCTTGTTGAATCGGATGTCGCTGCTCTGCAAGAAATTGAACTCCGCAAACAACAGCTGAAATTGCAGGAACTCGCCCTTATGGATGCAAAAGCTGCTAAACTGAAAAAACAAAGAAAAGTACTGCACTGGCAAAAATTCTGCTGTTTCTGGTGGGGCTTTATTGCTCTGACTTTCGTGCTGGGTGCCTTTGCGGCCTTTTTTCCGACGGCATTATCACAAACTATCTCTGTTATCCTGCAAAACTGCCTGCTTCTCCGGTCTTTCAGCTCGCTTCTTGTTGCCTGTGTCCGGCCGGATCAATGCTATGAATCTTATTCGCCCCCTGCCTGTTCCAAAAGTGTACTGCTCTTTCTTTTCTGGTTCGCTGATATGTTTCAGTGGGTGTTCGTTGTACTGGCAGCATAACATGTTCCACGTGGAACATCTTAAAAGGAGTTCTTGTTATGAATCAGCAATTTTTTGACGAGTTCAATGCCTATTCTATTCGCGACCTGCAATTGATTCTTGAAACACAGAAAGAATTATATTCTTCCGAAGAATTATTCCATATCCGCGAAATTCTGAACCAAAAACAGAATTTGCAGAATCAGCAGAAAAAACTTTCCGGAGACTGGAATTTCTGCATCATCCTGTTCCTGATTTATGCGGCCGGAAGAATCGCCGCGGAATTTGCAGAGTTCCGGCCGCTGAAACTACTCTGGCTGCTGTTCGCTTTGTGTGTCTTCTGGAATCATTACCGCATCGGCAATAAAACTGTCTCCACAGAAACATTTTATCCTATGCTTTCAATACTGCATCCGGTGCTCGGCCTCATATTCAGCCTCTGGTGGTGCCTGATGAAAATTCCGCAGCTTGCTAAAAAATGCGCTGTCGCTGCCGGAGTCTCCCTTTTGCTGCAAGCTTTTCTTGCAAGCGGCGGCTTTCAAATTTAATGTTCCACGTGGAACATCAAAAAAGACGGCTTTTTCGGCCGTCCTTTTTTTAATCTATAATCTGCGCTGAACCGGTACTCAATACTGTTTCCGTCCCGTCATCCAGGCGAAGCTTCAATCCGGCTTCTTCCGTGAAGCCCGTCGCCTGACCTTCCAGCCCTGTATCTGTCCGCACACGGTGCCCCAGAGTGCAGGAATTTTCTGCATAAATTTTCAGATATGTCTTCTGCTGAATTTCATCAAAATATTTTTTCATGTTTTTCAAAATTGCCGCTAACAGCTGACATTTGTTGATTTTTTTGCCCGTTTCTGTTTCCAGATCTGTGACAATCGGTTTCAGCTCCTCCGGAAGATACGGGTCAGCATGTAAATTCACTCCGATGCCAATTACTAAATAATCCATCTTGAGCAGTTCCGCGTTGAAACTGCCCTCTGATAAAATTCCGCAGATTTTCCGGCCGTTCAGAAATAAATCATTTACCCATTTGATCTGTGTCACAATGCCGAATTCTTCCAAAGCTTTGTGTACGGCAGAGGCGGTACATGCCGTGATACTCATAGTAGCCGATAACGGCAAATCCGGCTTGACAATTACTGACATGTATAATCCGCCGGTCGGAGAATGAAAGCTTTTGCCCATCCTGCCGCGGCCTGCCGTCTGCACATCTGCTGTAATCACAGTCCGGGAAGGCGCATTCTGTGCCGCAAGGTCTTTTGCCAGACGATTGGTCGAATCAATCTCGGCATAATGCTGTACCTGAAATCCTGTGCCATGCAAAAGCGATTCCAGATACTGCTGATTATAAATATCCGGTATTTCTTTCAGAAGATAGCCTTTGTTTGTAACTGCCTCGATCTGACAGCCCTGTGCTTTCAGCTGTTCGATGGCCTTCCAGACGGCTGTCCGGCTGACTCCGTAATCTTCAGATAACTGCCCTCCGGAACAATATTTGCCTGCTGACAATAATAATTCTGACAGTACTTTTTCTTTGAGACTCATATCTTTCCCCCGTTTCCGATTTCAATTTATTTTATTATAACATATTTTTTTTAACTTTTCAAGCATTTCATAAAAATAAGTTTTCAACATTTTCACAATCGAATGTTGAAAACTGTATTTCCGCATGTTCCACGTGGAACATTTTTTTAACGCTCTCATATAATGCAGGAGAATCTTGCAAGGGGGGATTTTATGTTTCAGGCCTGGCTGCTGGCACTGGCTGTCTGTATGGATACGTTCTTTGCCGCAATGGGATGCAGTATCGGCGGCATTTCCATTCCTAAACGCTGTGCACTGCTGATCAGTGCCGTCGGTACGGCTTTTCTGTGCCTTTCGCTGTTCAGCGCACAGATACTCAGCCGCATTCTTCCGGAACAGATTTTCCGCTGTGCCGGATTCGGCATTCTATTTCTGCTGGGCAGTTCTCAAATTATGAAAGAAATGCTGACCGTCCTGTTCCGGAAACATCGGCCGCACTGGAACTGGAAAGCTCTGGGGCTTGTGATTGATATTTGTTTTGACGAAACGCTTGCTGATACAGATCATTCCAAAACTCTGAGCATTCGGGAGGCCGCGGCCTATTCTGCGGCACTTTCGCTGGATTCACTCGCAAGCGGACTAGGTGCAGGCATTCAGTCTGATGACATTCCCTGCTGTCTGCTGCTGACTTTCTGTGCCGGATTTCTGCTGACTTTACTGGGAAGCAGGGCAGGCAACATCTTTCACAGCAAAAAAAATCTGTCCTGGCTGGGCGGCATACTGCTGCTGATTCTGGCTTTCTGCCGGTTATGAGCTTTCCTGATTGGATAATCTGGCAATTGCGTTAGAATTCAGCTTGGCAGTCAGTTTCAGACGGTCTACTTCCTGCCGGAGAGCTTCTGCCTCGGCGCGGAAACTGTCTTTCACTTCCAGCTGATGCTTCAAGCTGTCCACTTCGGCCTGGCATTTATTCAAATCCAGAATATATTTTACCTGTTCTTCTTTGAGTTTGGCAATTTCTTCCTGGGCTTCCTTCAAATGATGCGTCAGCATATTTGTCTGGAGCTGCATAATCCGCATTTCTTTCAGAATTTCGGCGTTAAGCTGATTCTGTGCTGTGCCGAAATTTTCCAGTTCCTGCCCGGTTTTTCCTAATCCCTGAACGGATTCGTAAGTTTTGGAATTCAAAATCATCTTCCTCTTTTCTATTATATCATCAATATTTTTTATTATAAACCGAATTTTTTTCGATTATCATTCAGCATCGTCAGAAGTGTTTCTTCCAGCGTGTATTCCGGTTTCCAGCCTGTGTCCTGCACCAGTTTTGTGATATCCGCTTCCATGACAGGTACATCAGAAGGACGCATTCTGGCCGGATTTTGTTCAATCACGATAGATTCCCGGCTTAATTCCAGAAGAATATCCAGCAGATTCCGGACTGCTACGGCATGGCCGCTGCCGACATTATAAGTTTCTCCGGCGCTGCCTTTTTCCATCAGCATTACATAAGCGCGAACTACATCACGAACGTCTGAAAAATCGCGTTTGGCTGACAAATTTCCTACCTGCATGACCGGCGGCCGGAAGCCTGCTTCGATTTCTGCAATCTGAAGCGCGAAATCTGCCGCCACAAAAGTCGGCGACTGGCCGACTCCAATATGATTGAACGCTCTGACCATGACAATTCCCATGCCGTAGGCTCTGGCATAAATACTCCCCAGCATATTCTGGCAGGCTTTGGTTGCTGCGTATAAATTCCCCGGATGCAGGGGCGTATCTTCCGTGACTGCACCGGAACAGGATTTTAAATATCCATATTCTTCCCCGGAGCCTACCAGCAGAATTCTGGGATAATATTCTTCTATGCTCCGGACGGCTTCCAGAAGATGCAAAGCACCTTTGATATTCACATCTACGGTCAGCTGGGGATTTTTCCAGGACATGGCAACTGAACTCTGCGCCGCAAGATGATAAATCTGCTTCGGACGGTGCGTTTTCAGAAGATTCCGGATTTCAGATTCCTGCATGATATCCATTTCTAATACATCGCAAGTTCCGGAACGAATATGTTCCCGCGGCAGAATGGTTGCGCCTACATGCAGATTTTTCCGGTTCAGTTCTTGGATCAGATAACTGCCTACAAATCCTCCGGCACCAATGACAAGGGCATCCATTGCTTTTGCACCTCCAATTTATTTTTATAATTTTTCGTCATTTTTTAATACATGATAGACATCTTGCATAATTTTACTGCAAGGATATAATTCCAGTACCCGTTTACGAGCATTTTCGCCGTATTTTTTTCTTAATTCCGGAGAGGATGCAAGTTTCCGGATTGCTTCTGCTAAGGCGGCGGCATCGTGCGGCGGCACGGTCAGGCCGGTTTTCTGATCTAGACTTACATAAGGCACTCCGGTCGGCAGATTGGTATTAATTACGGGTTTTCCGGCAAGCATTGCTTCCTGCTGGACAATTCCAAACGCCTCCGAATTTTCTACTGACGGAAGAATAAAAATATCACAGTCTGCAAATGCTGCTTTCAGATCGGCATCCGATAAATTGCCTAGAAAATGCACTGATAAATTTTCAGCCATTTTGCGGAGTTCCGGTTCCAGAACGCCTGTTCCGCATAAAAACAGTTCACAGCCCTGGACGTTCCGGAATGCCTGAATCAGCACATCCACGCCCTTATAATAAACTAGCCGGCCGACAAATAATAATTTCAAATTTTTCTTTTTAATCAGCTGCTTTGTCAGAATTGCCGGAAAATCTTGTGTTCCAGAAATTTCAACAGGATACGGAATCACTCTGCACTTTTCACGAAATTCCGGAAGAAATGCTGAACTTTCAATATGCCCTTCTGTTGCCGTGATAATACAGTCCGCACGGTGCAGAAATTTTCGCAGCACGGGCCGGTAGAAATATAATAATTTCTTCTGCCGCACGACATCGCTGTGCCATGACAGCACAACTCGGCAGCGGCATTTTGACAGCAGACAGGCAATATCCTCCAAGGGAAACGGCATGTGAAATTCTATCACATCTGCCCATGCAGAAAGTTCCTGAAATTTCCTGAAAAATGAAAGCGACAGCGGACAGGAAAAATAGGTGCCCAGACTTCCGCAGCGGATGATTTCTACTCCATTCCGGATTTCTGTCACACCTCTGCCCTTTTCCTGACAAACCAGCACTTTTACCTCCGTATCCGGAAATGCTGATAAATATTTTGCCCGCTGGGCTACGACTGTTTCAATCCCTCCGATATGCGGCGGATAAAATTTATTCACTTCCAGAATATGAAACATGCTTTATACCTCCGGCAGAAGTTCCAGATATACCTGATATAATAATTCTGCGCTTTTTTCCCATGAAAATTCTTTTGACCGCATCAGACCGCTGCGGCTTAATTCTGCCCGGAGTGACGAATCAGAATATAATCTGAAAAGCCCCTGGGCGATTTCCGGAATGCTGTCCGGATTTACAATTACAGCATCTGTTCCGGTCACTTCCGGCAGTGAAGCGGCATTGGATACCAATACAGGCGTTCCGCAGGCCATCGCTTCCAGCGGCGGCATTCCGAACCCTTCGTAGACTGACGGAAAGACAAATGCAAGTGCATGACTCATCAGAATACAAAGATCTTCTTCTGCAATATATTCCGTAAACTGTATTTTATCCTGCAAGTGCAGTTCCTGCACTCTGCTGAAAATTCTGTCATACAGCCAGCCTTTTCCGCCGGCAAGCACCAGTTTTGCCGGATTCTGCACCGATGCCGAAAATTCTGCATAGGCAAGAATCAGTTTTTCCAGATTCTTCCGCGGTTCAATCGTTCCCAGATACAGAAAATACTCTTCCGGAAGATGGTATTTTTCCTGAATTTTCCCGAAAAATTTTTTATCCGGAACAGGATGGAATCTTTCCGTATCCACGCCGCACGGCACAACACGGATTTTTTCTGAAAATTCCGGGAAATACCGGATTATCTCGCTTCTGGAAAATTCAGAATCCGTCACAATCCGGTCAGCACGCTTCATAGAAGCTGCCAGTCCAAGATCCAGCATATGGCGCGTTCTGGCTCTGACCGTCTCCGGATATGCCTTGTAAACCATATCATGCACGGTTACAACAGACTTCCCCGAAACCCCCGGCGGAACAATATAATTAAAAAAATGCGTGAGTTCCGCTTCTTTTCCGAAAAACATCCGGTACGGAACGGGCACAAAACCAGAAATCAGCCGGTAGCCGTAAGGCGAACAAAATCTGTGCTTCGATATTACATGCGTACGCAGATACGGCTTTAGCTCCTGCCGCTTTGTCTCCAGATGCCTGACTGCAAAATATTGCAGAATATATTCATTTTCCGGATGCAGTTTTGTCATTGCACTGACCTGCCCCGACTCACAAAAGCCGATTCCGGTTTTTCTGCCAAGCAGGGGCAGGGCATCGAATGCGATTTTCACTTGATTTCTGCTTCTGCAAGCTTCAGATCATTTGCCACCATACGGCTGACAAGTTCCTGAAAATCAATCTCACGTTTCCAGCCGAGCTTCTGCTCTGCTTTGGCCGGATTGCCAAGCAGTACATCCACCTCTGCCGGACGGAAAAATTCTTTATTAATTTTAATCACAATCTGATTATTTTCTTTATTGCGGCCGACTTCTTCAATGCCTTCGCCTTCCCAGACAATTTCAATTCCGGCACTGCGGAATGCAGTTTCGGCAAATTCCCGGACAGTTCTTGTTTCATTCGTTGCAATGACATAATCATCCGGTTCCTCCTGCTGGAGCATCAGCCACATGGCCTTGACATAGTCTTTGGAATGTCCCCAGTCGCGTTTAGAATCCAGATTGCCAAGCTCTACATAGTCCTGCAAGCCGAATTTAATTCTTGCGGCTGCTCTGGAAATTTTTCTTGTTACAAATTCCAGACCGCGGCGTTCGGATTCATGATTAAATAAAATTCCCGAACATGCGAACATCTGATAGCTTTCCCGGTAATTTTTCGTAATCCAGTGGCCGTACAGCTTCGCTACGCCGTAGGGACTTCTGGGATAAAACGGAGTCTTTTCTGTCTGGGGCATTTCCTGCACCAGTCCGAACATTTCCGAAGTAGAAGCCTGATAAAATTTTGCCTCCGGCTGGACAAGCCTGATTGCTTCCAGCAGATTTGTCACGCCTAATGCATCTGTTTCCGCTGTGTTGAGCGGCGTACTCCAGCTGGATGCCACAAATGACTGCGCTGCTAAATTATAAACTTCATCTGCCTGCGAAATCTTCATTGCAGTAATCAGCGAAACAGGGTCTGTCATATCCGCATAAATCAAATGCACCTGATCTTTGATATGCGCAATATTGCCGTAATCAACATTTGCTTTTCTTCTCCAGATGCCGTATACTTCATAGCCCTTTTCCAATAATAATTCTGCCAGATAAGAACCGTCCTGACCGGTAATGCCTGTAATTAATGCGTGTTTCATACTCAAAAATACCCTCTTTTTTATTTTTATAATAAATCTGATTTCTGTTCGGCTTTCAGCTCTGCCAGGATTTTTTTAATCTCCTGTGTCTGGTCTTTTTTACAGATCAGCAAAGCATCTGCTGTATCTACAATGACCAGATCTTCTACGCCAAGCATGGCGATCATCCGGCCGTTTCCTGCAACAGTGCAGTTATGGCTGTCAATACTCAGCACATTGCCGTCAAACATATTATGATTTTCATCTGTAGGATTAATCCGCTCCAATGCCAGCCAGCTGCCGACATCATCCCAGCCGAAATCACCCGGAATTGTGAAAATATGATTTGCTTTTTCCATCACGCCAAAATCAATCGATTCTGACGGCAGACCCGGAAATTTCTCATTCAGAACAGAATCAAATTCTTCTGTTCCGTAGGCCTGTGCAATCGGCTGAAGCCCCTGGTATAATTCCGGCATGTATTTTTTGATACTGTGCAGAATGCTGGATGCCTTCCAGATAAACATGCCGCTGTTCCAAAGATAATTTCCGGATTTCAGATAGCTTTCGGCAGTATCCAGATCAGGCTTTTCGACAAAACATTCTACAGGATAAACGCCGTCCCGGCCGTTTCCGGACTGATAGCGAATGTAGCCGTAGCCCGTTTCCGGATAAGTAGGCGTAATGCCAAGCGTAATCAGTGTTTTGTCCTCCAGTGCCGCCTGTGCCGCTTTCCGGAGCGTTTCGATATAATTTTTCTCGTGATGAATCAGATGGTCAGACGGCAGAAAAAACATGACGGCATCTTTATATTTTCTGGCAATCAGCGAGGCCGCCAGCCCTATGGCCGGGGCTGTGTTCCGCGGACAGGGTTCCGCAATGACGTTTTCCGGCGGAAGTGCCGGGAGCTGTTCCTGTATCAGCGGTAAATAATGCGCATTTGTAATGATGTAAATATCCTCCTGCGAAACTAACGGTGCAAGCCTTCTGACTGTTTTCTGAATCATTGTTTCGCCGTCGGATGTGAGTGACAGGAACTGTTTCGGACAGTTTTGCCGGCTTTTCGGCCAGAAACGCTCTCCGACTCCGCCTGCCATAATCACGGCAGTTAATCTCATAAATCCGAGTCTCTCTTTCTTTTGTGAATTAAATATCAGATAAATCAGTATCTGATTATAATTATAGCAAACTGTTCCGGGACTGTCAATAGTTTCCGCAGATTTTAAGAAAAAAGACCGCAGAAGCGGCCTGATTTTTCGCATTTTATATGAATTTTCACTTCATGTCGATATACTTCCAGTAGCCTTTCAGATAGATTCCGCCGGAGATGACTGTCAGCAGGACAGAAATCCAGACAAGGACGGAGAGAATTAAAGCACTGACAGGTGTTAAAGGCAATATATGAAAATCGAAGAAACCAGCAAGGCAGATTAAAATCAGAACGATTGTCACCATTGTGAATGCTGTTTTTAATTTTCCCCAGATTCCGGCGGCCACAACTATGCCCTTTTCGGCCGTCACCAGACGCAGTCCCGAAACCATGAATTCACGGGCGGCGATAATCGTCACGGCAACACCATTGATAATATGATTATCTCTTGTCACATCTGCAAGACAGGCAAATGCAGCTAATACAAGAATCTTATCCGCTAAGGGGTCAGCGAATTTTCCGAACGTCGTCACAAGATTATATTTTCGCGCGATTTTGCCGTCAAGTGCATCCGTAATAGATGCCGCCGCAAAAATCACAAGCGCAATCGTATAATGATACGGAATATCCCAGTACAGAAACAGCATGAAGAACGGCACCAGAATAATCCTCATCAATGTCAGTTTATTCGGCAGATTCATCAGATATTACCTCCCCTAATAAATCATAATCCAGCGTATCTGTAATTTTTACTTTTACATACTGGCCGGATTCCAGTTTTTCTTCCGAACTGAAAAAGATTTTTCCATCGATATCAGGGGCATCCGCTTCCGTTCTGCCAAAATAACATTCTGCCCATTTGTCAAAGCCTTCTACAACGGCTGTTTTTATTGTATCCAGCTGCCGGGCATTATATTCCGCACTGATTTCCATCTGCTGTTCCATAATAATATCTGCACGGTGCTGACGGACTTCTTCATCAATCTGATCCGGGAAATTCCCCGCCGGTGTGCCGTCCTCCTGTGAGTACGCAAAACAGCCTAATCTTGTGAATTTCATATCCCTGACAAATTCGGCAAGATGATTGAACTGCTCTTCTGTTTCGCCCGGAAAGCCCGTAATCAGTGTCGTTCTTAACACAATGCCCGGAATTCTGTCACGCAGTTTTGCTATTAATTCCCGGAGGCTTTTGTTAGTCGTCGGGCGGTTCATGCGCTTCAGAATTTTATCATCAGAATGCTGAATCGGCATATCAATATATTTTACAATTTTTTCTTCTCTTGCGATTGTATCAATCAATTCGTCCGTGATGCGCTCCGGATAACAGTATAATAATCTGATCCATTTCAGATTTTTAATCTGACATAGTTTTGTCAGCAGTTCGCAGAGCTTGTTTTCCTGATATAAATCCTCGCCGTAACGGGTGACATCCTGTGCAATCAGATTCAGTTCCGTTACCCCGTAAGAAGCAAGCTGTTCGGCTTCCCGAAGCACATCCTCCATCGGAACGCTCCGGAATTTTCCGCGAATCATCGGAATGGCACAGTAAGTACAGTGATTGGAACAGCCTTCTGCTATTTTCAGATAAGAAAAAAACGGCAGAGTGGAAATAATTCGGTCTCCGGTCATTTCAATCTCTGTTTTCGGAGAAAATCTGACTATTTTTTCTCCGTGCAGAACTTTATCCAGTATTTCCACAATATCTTTATTATCTCCGATTCCGATGACTGCATCGGCTTCCGGAAATTCTTTGACGGCTTCTTCTTTGTAGCGTTCTGTGAGACAGCCGGTCAGGATTAATTTTTTGACTCTGCCTTCTTCTTTGAGCTTTGCGATTTCTAAAATAGTTTCAATTGCTTCTTCTTTGGCAGACTGGATAAAACCGCAGGTATTTACCACAGCGACATCAGAATCGCCGAATTCTGTGACCAGTTCATAGCCGTGCGCACGGAGCTTTTTCAGCATCCGTTCTGAATCGACAAGATTTTTGTCACAGCCCAGTGATACCATTCCTACTTTGATTGCCATACCTCTTACTCCTTATTCTGAAAATATTCTTCAATTGCTTTTTTTATACCGGAATATTCATAGCCCAGCCGGGTCATGCCGGCTATTACTTTTTCTCTTGTTTTGAAATCTTCCGGGTCTGTCAGCTGACTGCCGTATTTTTTTTCCAGCACTTCCGGAAGATGTTCCAGCGACTGTTCTTCCAGCGCGGCAACACACTGCTCTGTCAGCTCCTTGTCAAGCCCCTTGCGCAGAAGCTCCTGACGGACACGGTAAATTCCGTAATGTCTGCACTCGACAAGATATTCCGATAATTTTTCTGCATAACGCCGGTCGTTAATCGCGCCGCACTGTACAAGCTGATTCATGACCTTCACGCACAGCGGCCGGTCCTGATACGTATGCATCAGCTTCTGATACATCATGCAGTAAGAATAATCCCGGTCATCCAGCAAATAACATGCCCGGCGGTAAGCCCGGCGAAAACGGGATTTCTGATGCAGTTCCTCCAGCGTATCCTGTTCCAGTACAGTACCCTCCTGAATATGATACTGACGCAGAAGTTCGCCGTCCACCTCGTAGACGGCGTTTTCTGCGTGTACTTCATAATACGTTTTTTTGTGAATAATCTCTGTAATCTTCATGTGTTATTCTGTCGGGTCGAATTCCTCGAAATCGTCCTCGCCATCGACATCAATGCTGACAGAAGCTTCTGCTGTACTGCCGGAAGCAACAGTATTCTTCAATGCTTCTGCGGCAAGTGTTTTTGCCTCTTCTTCGGCAGAACTTTCGGCTGTCAGATCCAGTTCGTTCATGTGTTCGAGGATTTTCGCCTCTACTTCCTTTCTGAAATTTTCATCATCGGCAAGCATCTGCTTGACATTGTCACGTCCCTGACCTAATTTCTGTCCGTTATAGCTGAACCAGGAACCGCTTTTCTGAATTACATCCAGTTCCACGGCAAGATCCATGATTTCGCCGGTGCGGGAAATACCTTTGCCATAGATATTATCAAACTCGCATTCTCTGAAAGGCGGTGCCACTTTGTTTTTTACAATTTTGACTTTCATTCTGTTGCCGATCGGAACGCCGTTTTCTTTCAGAATTTCGCCTTTGCGCACATCCATGCGGACTGTTGCATAGAATTTTAATGCCCGGCCGCCGGGCGTTGTTTCCGGATTGCCGTACAGTACCCCGATTTTTTCACGAATCTGATTAATAAAAATTGCAACACAGCCCGTTTTCGATACGACAGAAGTCAGTTTTCTCATTGCCTGAGACATCAGCCTTGCCAGCTGACCAACGTGATTATCGCCCATTTCGCCGTCAATTTCGGCTTTTGTCGTCATTGCGGCGACAGAGTCCACTACCAGAACATCAATCGCGCCCGAACGTACCAGAGATTCTGCGATTTCCAGTGCCTGTTCGCCGCTGTCCGGCTGCGATACAATCAGACGGTCGATATCTACACCCAGAGCTTTGGCATATTTGGGATCCAGCGCATGTTCTACATCGATAAAAGCTGCTTCGCCGCCCATTTTCTGTGCTTCGGCTGCGATATGCAGGGCTACCGTCGTTTTGCCGGAACTTTCAGGGCCATACAGTTCGATAATTCTGCCGCGCGGTACGCCGCCTACACCAAGTGCAAGATCCAGAGTCATAGAACCGGTCGGGATGACTTCCACATTCATTTTAGCCTGCTGGCCAAGCCGCATGACTGCTCCCTGACCAAACTGTTTTTCAATCATTTTAATTGCATGTTCCAGAGCAGCACGCTTTTCTTCTGATGAAACAGGTGCCTGATACATGCCGCCTGCCGCCTTCTTGTCAATTTTTGCTTTTGCCATAAAATTACCTCCTGAAATAAAATCAATCATATCTATATCATGATTCTATTATAGCACACCAGATGTTCAGAAAGTGTAAAACTGAAAAATTTTTTAAATTTTTTCTCCGGCGGCCACTCTGTCACGATGTTCATAATCCTGAATGACCTGAATTTTATCAAATGCATTGGACTGCATCAGTTCGCTGACACGCAAGCCCTGTTTCCAGCCGATTTCGTAAGCAAGCAGTCCGCCCGGCCTGAGAGCATCTTTCCAGATACTGGTTATTTTTCTGTAAAAATAAGTCCCGTCCTCCGCAGAACCGCCAAACAGTGCTATGGCCGGTTCGTGCTTTACTTCTGTCTGGAGTTCGGTCATTTCCTGCCCCGTCAGATACGGCGGATTGCTGACTATGATATCATATGCCTGAAACTGCTTTGCAAAATTTTTATCCAGTACATCGGCATGATGAAAATCAACTGCAAGCTGATGATATTCCGCATTTTTCCGGGCATAGGCCAGAGCTTTTTCACTGATATCAACGGCCGTGACTGCGGCATCCGGAAGATGCCTTTTCAAAGCAAGCGCGATACAGCCGGAACCTGTGCATAAATCCAGAATTTTCAATCCCGATTTGCCTTTGCTCCAGTTCAATACCGTATCTGCCAGAATTTCAGTATCAGGCCTGGGAATCAGAACGCCCTTTCCGACAAACAAGCGCATTCCATAAAATTCCCATTCGCCGAGAATGTATTGCAGCGGCTCGCCGGAAATTCTGCGCTGTATCATCGCCGAAATCTGCTGTTTCTGTTCTGCTGAAAGTGAAACTGCATACCTGTCCCCTGTAATCTGCTCCAACATGCAACTTACTTCAAACCCAGCATCCGGAATGCCGTGCTCTTCCAGAATTTTAATCAATTCTGACCTTACCATAAATCATCCTCAAGATTTTCCGGAATGCAGGGCTTCATTGCGGCAATGGCAATTTCAATCTGAGAGGCATCCGGCTCTTTGGTCGTAATCCGCTGAAGCTGAAGGCCAGGCCAGGAAATAAATTTTGCAACTGCTCCGCTGCTTCTCCCCGCAAACTGAATGCACTCGAACGAACAGCCTACTGTAATCGGCAGCAGACAAAGACTGCATAAAAACCTCTGCCACGGAATTGTGAACGGTACCAGACACATCACCAGAATGCTGATAAACAATGTCAGAAATATAAAACTCGTTCCGCAGCGCGGATGCAGTCTGACTTGCTTTTGTACATTCTCAACTGTCAGCGGCAGTCCGGCCTCGAAACAGGCTATTGTCTTGTGCTCTGCCCCGTGATATTCATACGTCCGGCGAATGTCCTTCATCGTACTGGTGAACGCCATGTAGCCGATAAATATCATAATCTTGATAATTCCCTCTGAAAATGACTGGATAATCCGGTTTGCTGTCAGCGGTTTGATCAGTCCGACCAGCCATTTCGGCAAAAATAAAAATAATGCCAGCGATATCACTACGCCCAGTACCATTCCGGCCATCATAATCGCTTCTGTTGTTTTTTCCGTAAAATGTTCATCAAGCCATAATTCCAGTTTCGACGGCTGATTTTCTTCTTCTATTTCTTCTTCCGTCATCTGTTTTTCTGCCGATTTCATCAGACAGCGATAGCCGTCCATCATCGAGACAATAAAACTATAACATCCCCGAATCAGGGGAAGCTTCCGGTACCAGGGCTTTTCTTTGCCTGCGCCTTTTAAATCCCATGTTTCCACGTCGATAGTACCGTCCGGCAGGCGGCAAGCCATCGCGCCTTTGTAGGCACCTTTCATCATAACGCCTTCGATCAGTGCCTGACCGCCGATTTTGCTTTTATGGGGATTCAGGGGGCAGGCATCGGGATTCTGTTTGATTTCTTCGCTCATAAACTCACATCCTTAACATAATATTTTAGTTCTTCACGATAAATCAGAATTTATCTTTATGTTCTTTAGCGGCATCATATTCTATTGCTGGCATATCTTTTAATGATTCTGTCTGGCTGGCAACAGCAGACGGAATTATATACCCCATTTTATCATACTTCTGTTTCACACGCACCTGTAATGGGTGAAATTCAGGGTATCCGTGTTGTAATTTGAGATAACGCTGTTTTTTTTCATGCAGATATGCCAGATATGCATTGACAGCAAATAACACCCAAACCGGTATGATAGCAAACGCATCTATATCATTTATGATTGTAAGCAGTATCAACGATGAAACAGCCGCTCCAATCAGGTTTTTCCGCCATATTACAAGGATAACAGCAAACAGAAGATATACTGCGACCACTTGGAATTTTCCCCTTAGAAATATATCAAGCAATTCCGAAGACAGATAGGAGAAATTCACTAATAGATATATCATACGATAATTCTGCATGATTTTTTGATAGGAAAGACAAACACAGCGATTACTCTCATATTCTTTTACTGCTTCCTGTACTTCCCATTCTTCTTCCTGAGAGCAATAAACAATAAATTGGTGATAAGCTTCTTCAGGTAAATTCATATCAGCTTCTCCCTTATTTTTTCAGTTTTCGTGCGATTCCGGGGGCAGAGTAATCAGAACAGTTGTTCCGACACCCTCTTTACTGGTAATGTCGATAGAACCGCCATGTTCGGAGATAATTTCATCCGCTACTGCCAGCCCTATCCCTGAACCGCGCCGCGTGTGATTCGGCTTGTAGAATTTCGTCTTGATCTTCGGCAGGTCAGATTCTTTAATTCCGCAGCCGTCGTCGGAAATTTCTACACATACATTGCCGTTTTTTTCAAACGCCCGGATTCGTACATGACCGCCCTCATCAGAATATTTTACCGCATTATCAATAATATTAATAAATACCTGGCGAATCCGGTTCTTGTCACCATAGACAAACGGCAGCATTTCCGGCTCGTCATATTCAATCTTAATATTATCCTGTACTTTCTTGTTCATGTAAATCAAAACAGCATCGCCGAGTTCGGCCAGTACATCCATTGTCGCTTTCTGGAGCGTGAAGTGTCCGCTCTGCATCCGGGAAAAATCCAGCAGTTCTTCTACCATCTGCGACAATCGCGCTGTCTCGTTGACAATGACATTCATGCCCTTCCGGATTGTTTCCGGGTCATTATCAGCATAGGAAATTGTCTCCGCCCAGCCTTTGATGGCCGTCAGCGGTGTCCGCAGTTCGTGCGATACGGATGAAATAAATTCATTTTTCATTTCTTCCGCGGCGGAAAGTTCATCGGCCATATGATTGATTGCTGTGCAAAGATCGCCGATTTCGTCAGAATCCTGATAGCGGATCCGGCTTGAAAAATCGCCTTTGGCAAATTTTCCGGCTGTGCTGCTGACCTGCATAATCGGCTTGATGATGCTTCCCACAAAATAAATTCCCGTCAGCACCAGCATCAGCAGAATCATCGCACAGACAATCGTTGCTGCGATAATAATCGTCCCCACTGCCTGATCTACTTTTGTCAGCGAACATACGACCCGGACAGCATGATATTCACTGCTGAAAGAAGAAATATCCATGCAGACCGCCATGATTTTTTCCTGATTTTCGGCCCGGCCTACCCAGTATCCGTCGCCGCCGCTGAGAAGATTTTCATAATCCGGAATGGCAGTATCCGCTGACGGAGAAAATCCTGATGAAGTCAGAATTACACGGCCTTTGGAATTTACTGCCATGAGTTCCATTTTGTCTTTTGCCGAAAAGCTCTCGAACGTACTGCGCATTTCGGAAGATAAATTTGTTTCAGAATCCTGCGCATACCGGCTGAGCAGATTTACAACAGAAGTCAGTTCGCCGGTGAGTGTCTGCCGCGCACTGGCATAATAAAACGTCTGCAAGGCGTAGACAAACGCCAGCACGATGGAAATCATAATCAATACCACTACGGCAAGATTATTTGTAATCCAACGCTGTGTGATGCTGTGCTTCTTCGCCGGATTCTTCTTAAACTTTATCATTCCATTTATAGCCATAGCCCCAGATTGTTACAATATACTGCGGATTAGAAGGTTCATCCTCTATTTTCAGGCGAATCCTTCTGATATTGACATCCACAATCTTATAATCGCCGTAATAATTTTCCCCCCAGATGTGATTTAAAATACTGGCTCTGTCCAGTGCTGTATTTTTATTATTCATAAAATATTCCAGAATCTGATATTCTACCTGTGTCAGGTCAATCGGCACTCCGTTTTTGGCCACTGTCCGGCTTTTCAGATTCAGCGTAAAAGGGCCGGATTCAATCAGAGGGCTTTTCTCGTCAGAATTGAAACTCATGCACACACGGCGGTAAATCGCATCCACACGCGCGGTCAGTTCTGAAAGCGAAAACGGCTTTGTGATATAATCATCTGCGCCGATCATCAGGCCGCTGACTTTGTCCATCTCCTGCGTTCTGGCTGTCAGCATGATAATGCCCAGCGTGGAGCTTTTTTCCCTGAGCCGCTTGCAGACGGTAAACCCGTCAATTCCCGGCATCATAATATCCAGCAGGACAATATCAAAATTGCCGTTTTCTTCTTCAAATTTCTGGAGCGCACTTTCTCCGCAGTTGACATCTACTACATCATAACCGGCGCGTTTGAGATTAATCACAACACAGTCCCGGATGACATCTTCATCTTCACACACAAGAATTCGTTTCATAATTTTTCAAGCTCCTTTCTGGGAAATCAGTCTAAAAACCGGAAATATAAAATCATATCTCCGGTCGGGACAGAGAGTTCCTGTTCCTGTTCGCTTCTGATCAGGCAGGAGGCCGTCCCTTTGGTATGTAAAAGCTGATAGCCGGCGTGCAGATGGTCGTTCCGGTCGGCATCGTCATAAGCAAGATAAATCCGCAGCAGGACAGGCCGGTCTTCCGGATTTTCTGCATGATAGGCGCAGAACTGAATTTCGTTCTCTATTGCATTATTTATCACTGTGACTTTCTGTTTCCAGCTGTCCGGAAGCAGAAAAATATAACCATCGTTGATATTATAATAACTCTGATATTTTGTCAGAATCTGGTTTTCCTGCATGGTCAGCCAGTTTGTCTGACGAATCTGTTCTGATTCGGCGGCTGTTTCGTACCCCAGAAACAATTGCTGGACGGGGATTTCCGGAACGCCGTCGCCGTCGATATCCATGCTGGTCAGGCTTGCCCGGCGGACGGTCTCTTCTGCCGATTTGCCGCACCGCTGGAGAAGATTCACCAGCTGAAATTCTGTTTCCGATTCCGGAATTGTTTCCAGACAAAGAATTTCTGTCTGAAGATTGGCCGTGCCGGTTGCGGCATCAATATAAACTGCCGTGCGGCCGTCCGGAAGAGTTCCGTAATTCAGCTGGCGATATTCTGTATAACTGTCTGTAAATGTCAGTTTATATTCATGATACATGTCATCTTCGGCAAGATGATAAACTGCTGCACAGGCAGGTTCTGAGGCACTGACGGCACTCAGCAGAATCAGATCCGGATAAGGGCTGTTTCCGGTATTCACAGCATCAAACAAAGCATAACTGTGTGTCAGCGGCTGTTCCAGATAATTATTCTCATAAGCATAGACAGAAAGATATTTTTCCGACTGGTTCGCTGTGCTGTAGCCAACGATGATATTCATCCGGTCACTGCTGCCAAGCCGCGAAATCATGACTTTTTCAATTTCTGATCCTTCGGCACTGCGGTCACAGATAGACTGCCAGCGGCCGTCTATCTTATCCAGAATATTAATCCGCAGTCCGCTGGCCGATACTGCATTTTTTTCATAAAATACAATTGCTTCCTCTCCGGCAGTGCTGTCGATATCTGCAATAATAAATGCCGAAAGATAGCTCCCGCTTTTGGGATATTTCAGCCGGATATCCGAACCGGCGGCCTCCTGCAAGGCCTGATAAATCTGCTCCTGTTCGCCGCTTAGCTTCGGCGGGGTCAGCATAGTATCTACATTGATATTCACAGAACACCCCGTCATGCAGAACGGCAGAACACAGCAGAGCATTTTTTTTAAAAATTTCATCTTTCCGAAATAGGAATATATTTTCTCTTTTTGGGAATGGCTTTGTATGCCGGACGAATGATTCTTCCGCCGGTCATCAGCTCTTCCATGCGGTGCGCTGACCAGCCGGCCATTCTGGAAACTGCAAACAAGGGCGTATATAATTCTTCCGGAATCCGGAGCATTCTGTAAACCAGTCCGGAATACATATCCACATTGGCGCAGAACGTCTTTTCTGTGCCTTTTTCTTCTTTCATGATGACAGGCGTTAATCTTTCAATTGTATCCAGAAGCTGGAATTCTGCTTCGATTTCCTTGCCCTGGGCAAGCTTGAACGCTTTTTTCTTCAGAATTACGGCGCGGGGGTCAGAAAGCGTATAGACTGCATGACCCATGCCGTAAATCAGGCCGGAGCCGTCTCCGGCTTCTTTGCGGAGTACTTTCCGGATATGATCGGCTACTTCGCCCTCATTTTCCCAGTGCTTGACATTGGCTTTGAAGTCTTCCAGCATGGATGAAACTTTGATATTCGCGCCGCCATGCTTGGGGCCTTTCAGGGCACAGACTGCCGAAGAATATGCCGAATAGGCATCTGTTCCGGAAGAGGTCAGCACACGGCAGGTAAATGTCGAGTTATTGCCGCCGCCGTGTTCGGCATGAATCATCAGCAGACAATCCAGCAGCTGGGCTTCTTCTTTGGTATATTCTCTGTCAGGCCTCAGCATGGATAAAATCGTTTCTGCTGTCTGTTCTTCCGGGCGAATGGGATGCATGTACAACGTCTGGTTATCGAAATGACGGCGTTTTACCTGATATGCATTTACCATGATAATCGGCATTTTGGCAATCAGACTGATGGCCGTTCTCATTTCGTCTTCCAGACTGGTGCTTTCGCAGTCGGCATCATAATAAGAATATAAAGACAAAATAGAACGCGCCAGTTTATTCATAATATTCTTGGAAGGTGCCTTCATCATCATATCTACTACAAAGCCCGACGGCAGCGGCCGCTGCATTGACAGATAATGCTGGAAGGCCTCCAGCTGATCGGCAGTCGGCAGTTTGCCAAATAATAATAAATACGCCGTTTCTTCATAGCCATAGCGATTTTCTTTCGAGACATTGTGCACTAAATCATAAATATCATAGCCCCGGTAAATCAATTCACCCGGAATGGCTTCTACTTCGCCCTCGTTGACTACATAACCATGAACGTTACAGATATTCGTAATGCCGGCAAGCACACCTGTTCCGTCACTCCGGCGCAGTCCGCGCTTGATGTGAAACTTGTGATACAGCTGCTGGTCAATCTGGGAATTTTTCTGTAAGTCCCTGCATAAATTCTGAATATCAGCATTTGAAAACATTTTGCTCATGAATGCTGCCTCCTTTTATTTTTTTGATAATCTGTAGTATATTATATCATTTTTTCAAAAGCAAGTCAAGAGGGGAAGCCTATCTGCAAAAAATTAAAATCTTACGGGAGTGATATTCCATGAAAAAAAAATTTTTTTGCTATCTTTTTCTTTGCCTGATTCTGACAGCTCTGCCGCTTATTCCGGCAAAATTACTCGCCCCGCAGCAGCCTATTTCTGCCGAAAGCAATCCGCCTGTTACTGCTGAAACAAATCCTCCGGAACAGGAAATCTGCTATCATGTACTCGATTCTGATTCCGGCGATATTCTGGAAGTACCCGTTCGGGATTATCTGATCGGCGCAGTCGGCGCGGAAATGCCCGTCTCTTTTGAACAGGAAGCTCTTAAAGCACAGGCCGTCGCCGCACATACTTACGCCGAACGTCAGGCAGAACTCTCCGACCGCCGCCCGGAACTCAAAGGCGCAGACTTCTCCGATGATGCTTCTCAATACCAGGCTTTCTATACTACCGAAGAACTGCAAAAATTATTTGGCGATCAGTTTCAGGAAAATTATCAGAAATTAGCACAGGCTGTTGATGCTGTTCTGCATGAAATTATCTTCTATCAGGACGAGCCGATTATTGCCGCCTTCCATGCAATGTCCGGCGGTATGACCGAATCAGCCAAAAATGTGTGGGGCAGCGAAATTGCTTATCTGCAATCTGTTGACAGCAGTCAAGATAAATCCGCTCCGCAGTTTGAACAGTCTGTTTCTTTCACGCCGGATGAAGTCAAAACTATGCTGACTGCCTCCAGAGAAGGGCTTTTTCTCGGAACAGATACGGAACACTGGTTCGGCGAACCGCTGTGCTCCGATGCCGGGACTGTCCTGCAAATCGCGGCCGGAACCAGCATTTTTACAGGTCAGGAACTCCGGACAATTTTCGGTCTGCGCTCGGCTGTCTTTACTGTCCGCTATCAAGATCAGAAATTTGTCTTTACAACTCACGGCTACGGCCACGATGTCGGCATGAGTCAGTACGGCGCAAATGCAATGGCCGCCAAGGGGGCCGATTACCGGCAAATCCTCGCTTATTATTACCCTAATACTGAAATTAAAAAAATCTGACAGAACTATCTCTGTCAGATTTTCTCTGTCTTATGCCGGTCTTGTTCTGCTTCCCATTCCCTGACGGGCTTCCGCAGATATCTGAACCAGATGATAGCTGCTAAAATCGGAATACTCAGAAGCTGCCACGGCCGGAATGAAGTGTTCTCTGTTACGGCATAATCTTTCTGATTCTGTTTATCTTCACAGCGCAGATTTCCATATTCCAGATAATACCGTCCGTTTTCTGTAATTTGTTCCGAAGTATGCTTTTCCAGTGTGCTCCAGAATTTTTCCGTCTGTGCATTTGCAGGACAGGTGAAAATTTCATACTCTTCATAGCCGTTCACACGAACAAGATGATACTCTTCTCCTGAAATTCCTGAATAATATAAATAAATCAGCAGGGTATCTTCTTCCCAGTGCAGAACTGCATCTCTCCGCGTGATGTCAGTATAAATTGTAAAATCATAACTGCCGTACTGATCATAAATATTAAGATTCATCGAACTTGGACTGATGCAGGATGCAATCCGGCCGGTCTCAGAAACATCAAACGATTCTATCATTCCCGATGCTTCTACTCTGGAAAACTGAAAATCCATCTGATTCTGCTCTGCTTTCTGCGTTTCCAGTACTGCCATCTGCATAGAAATAATCCCTCCTGCCGGATTTTATATTTTATCCCCCGCCTGTCGGCAGGGGATGATTTAACATTTCAGGAATTCGCAAATGCCTGTTTCAGATCTTCCAGAATATCTTCTGCATTTTCCAGACCAACCGACAAGCGAATCAGTCCGGCATTGATTCCTGCGGCTGTCAGCTGTTCGTCCGTCAGCTGACGATGTGTCATGCTCGCCGGATGCAGTACACAGGTACGGATATCCGCTACATGCACTTCGCGGGAAGCAAGCTTTAACGCATCCATGAATTTTGTCGCACGTTCCCTGCCGCCTTTGATTACAAACGAAATGACTCCGCTGCATCCGTCCGGAAGATATTTCTTCGCTCTTTCGTAATATTTATCGCCTTCCAGTCCCGGATAGCTGACAGATTCTACATTCTCGTTCTGATTCAGAAATTCCGCTACTGTCATTGCGTTTTTGCAGTATCTTTCCATGCGCACGGCAAGCGTTTCCAGCCCCAGATTCAGCAGAAATGCCGAGTGCGCTGCCGGATAACAGCCAAAATCACGCATCAGCTGCATTCTTGCCTTGATAATATAGGCAATATTTCCGAACGTTTCAGAATACACTACACCATGATAGCTCTCGTCCGGTTCTGTGAATTCCGGGAACTTGCCGCTTGTCCAGTCGAATTTGCCGGAATCTACAATCACTCCGCCGCCCTGCAAGGCATGGCCGTCCATATATTTTGTCGTGGAATGAATGACAATATCTGCACCAAATTCAATCGGACGGCACAGAATCGGTGTCGGAAATGTATTATCCACAATCAGCGGAATTTTGTTCCGGTGCGCGAAATTTGCAAATTTTTCAATATCAAATACATTCAGCGCAGGATTCGCCAGTGTTTCTCCGAACACAAGCTTTGTGTTCTCTTCCAGTGCATTCTGAAGCTCTTCTTCAGAAGCTTCCGGATCTACAAAAATACACTTGATGCCTAATTTTTTCAGCGATACGGCAAATAAATTAATCGTTCCGCCGTACAGCGAGCTGACTGCAAGAATGCTGTCCCCTGCACTGCACAGATTCAGCACTGACAGCAGAGAGGCCGCCTGGCCGCTGGTGGTACACATTGCTGCTGCGCCGCCTTCCAGAGCTGCAATTTTCTTTTCTACGGCATCTACAGTAGGATTCGCAAACCGGGAATACATGCACTCTGTCGGCATATCAAATAAATCGGCAATATGCTGGGTAGAATCAAATACATAAGTCGTGCTCTGCACAATCGGCAGTGCGCCGGGATCTCCGTTTTTGCGCTGATAGCCTTCGTGCAGGCATTTGGTTTCAATCTTCATAAAAAACAATCCTTTCCGGAATAAATTTTGATAATTCTATTATAGCATATCCCTGAAAAAATTGCAAGAGAAAATCCGCCAGTGACCTGAAAAGTCAGAAGCGGATTTTTTTGATATGCTCTTATGCCGTCAGACTCGTGACAAGTCCGACAATATATTTCAGAATTGTAAGAGATTCTTCCGAATCCGGCTTGCTGTTCTGATTGAAATCAACTGCTTTGACCTGCGCATCTGAAAGAGCTTCTTTTCCCAGAACTGCCTTGTTTACAAGAATAACATCCAGAATATTTATTTTATTATCGCCGCTGGCATCGCCCGGAATATATTCTTTCTCCGGTGCTGCGCCAAGAGAAACAAATTCATGCCCTGAATCTTTTGCATAATACTGCGCCTCGGTATCCTCATAGCCGTACAGCACGACAGGAACATCATAAAATGCACTGTAAGAAATATCCGTAACCGTTTCCGGAATTGTAACTGACTTCAAAGCATCGCACAGCATGAAAGCTTCGCCGCCGATTCTGGTTACCGTATCCGGAACAGTGTATTCTTCGGCAGTGTTCCCCATGAAATATTGTTTCAGTGTGGTCTTGCTCTTGTTGAACAGTGCGCCGTTTTCGCTGGCATAATAATGATTATTCTCAGAAATATGCATTTCTGTCAGGCTGGTGCAGTGATCAAATGCATTGTAGCCGATAAAAGATACTTTATCCGGAATTGCAACGGACAGCAGGCTCTCACAATAATCAAAGGCACGTTTGCCAATCCAGGTGATGCTCTCCGGCAGAGTGACGGATGTCAGCGATGTGCAGCCGGAAAATGCTCCGTCATAAATTGCAGACACACCCTCCGGAATGACGATAGATTCCAGAGAAGAACAGTTGGAAAATGCTTCGCTAAAAATCGTGTCCACACTGTCCGGAATCTTAATGGATTTCAGGGAAGTACAGCCTTCAAACGCATAAAGATCGATAAAATTCAAATTTTCTGAAAGATCTACAGAATTCAGATTGGTGCAGCCTGCAAAGGCACTTTCCATCAGATATGCAGTGCTTGCCGGCATACTGACAGATTCCAATGCAGAACAGTTTTCAAATGCACTGCGGCCAATATACAGCAGACTGCCCGGCAGTGTGACCGATGTCAGTGAAGGGCATTCCGCAAATGTCTGATAATTCAGATAATTCAGATTTTCAGGAAGCACCGCGGAGGTCAGGCTTTCACAATGATAAAATGCACCTGCTCCCAGATATTCCATGCTTGACGGAAGTTCGATAGAAGTCAGCCCCGTACAGCCTTTAAATGCCCAGCTGCCAATATATTCTACACTCTCCGGAACAGAAACAGCTGTCAGATTAACAGCATCCTCAAATGCAAGACCCGATATTTCTGTCACGGTTTCCGGAATGACAAATTCTGATGCCGGATTGTTCGCAAAATACTGTTTCAGAGCTGTTTTTTCTTTATTATACAATGCGCCGTTCTCGAAACAGTAACTGGCATTGTTTTCTGAAATATTTAATTCCGTCAGATTCGGGCATTTGTCAAATGCATAAATAGCAATGACTTCTACGCTTTCCGGAATCGTCACAGAGGTCAGATTCTTACTGCCCTCAAATGCCCATCCTGCAATGGTTGTAACTGTATCCGGCACTGTGAATTCCGAAGCCGGATTGTTATTCAGATACAGTTTCAGCGTTGTTTTTTCCTTATCATACAGTGCGCCGTTTTCAAAACTGTAATACGGATTGTTTTCTGAAATATGCAATTCTGTCAGATTGGTACAGCCTTCAAATGCATAGCCGCCGATTTCTTTTACACTCGCCGGAATTGTAACGGAAGTCAGGCCGGTACAGTTTTTAAATGCACTATAGGAAATGCCCGCTACAGGAAGACCGTCAATTTCATCCGGAATGACAAGATCGCCGCTGAATGATTCATCACATCCGCCAATCCTGATGCATTGATAAGAGTTTCCGCTTTCATCAAACATCCAGCTGTTCCAGTAATTCAGATAATCATACTCTTCTGCACTGGCGGTCAGAATGCCCTGTGCCGGAACTGCTGCCCCCAGCAGGCAGGCCGACATCAGACAAGCTGCTAATTTCTTTCTGTTCATAAAAATACTCCCTTCTGATTTTTTCAATCTATTCTGATTATAGCAGAAAAAACAAAAAAAGTCAATACTTTGTCTGCAATGTCAGGTTTTTTTATTTCCCCGACGGCATACCGCGGACATTCCCTGCATACAATGCAGTAACAGTGAAATCAAGGAGGTCTGTTGCTTTTTATGGAACTGCGAATGAATCAAACCGTTATCTCAGCTGCCGAACCTTCCGGTACTGCCACACAGGAACAAAGCGTCGAGCTGGATTACGTGCTTCCGGACTATTATCCCGATGTATGCAAATTAATCAAATGCTTTGTTACTCCCTCTGTTGTCAGCGAATCCGTCAGTGATAACAGATTATCCTATGAACTCGCCGCTGAAATCAGAATTCTCTATTGCAGCGAAAACAGTCATATGCTCCAGTGTGTCACCCAGACACTGCATTTTTCCCGGACGGCTGAACTCCCTCCCGGTGAAACGATCATCCTGGAACTTCTTCCCGTAACGGATTATGTCAACTGCCGTGCCGTCAGCCGAAGAAGACTGGATGTCCGCGGTGCTGTGACAATCCGCCTGCGGACGGCTTCTGTCCGGCAGCAGCAGGTGCTTTCTGATATCTTCGGAAAAAATATGCAGCTGCGCAAAAAACCGCTCCCGTATCAGGCAAAGCGAATGCAGCACAGCAGTCATGTTATTTTATCCGAAGAACTGGAACTTGGCAGCTCCAAACCGCCACTGCTTCAGGTTGTCCGCTGTGAGGCCGTTCCTGTTGAACAGAGTCACAAGCTGATCTCCGGAAAATTAATGGCACAGGGCAGTCTGCAAATTCAGATTCTCTATGCCTGCGAAAAAGACGGAGACGGCAGTCTGGAATCTATGACCTTCCGGATTCCTTACAGTCAGGTGACAGAACTGGACGGCGTGGAAGAACAGGATTTCTGTCAGGTGCTCTGCACTGTTGTTTCCTGCGATCTTAAACCCGTTACTGACGAAAACGGCGATATTCATATGCTGCGCTGTGAGGCAGAACTCAAACTTTCCTGTACGGCTGTCCGAATGGCAACAGAATCGCTTGTCTGTGATGCGTTTTCTACAGAACATCCCTGTACTGTCCAGAATTTCAGCCTTCTGACAAGCAGTGCACCCGTTCCGTTTTCTGAAATGCTGGTGTGCGGCACAAAATTAAGCTGCCCTGACTGCGAGCTGGACTGCGTTTATGATGCCTGGTGCGAAATTAAAAATCTGACTGCTGCAATGGAATCTGCTTCTATCTGTGTCAGCGGTATGCTGTGCTGTTACGTACTCGTCCGGGAAAGTTCCGGAATGCCCCGGCTCCTCGAAAAAGAAGAGCCTTTTGAACATAAATTCTCCGTACAGGATTTAACTCCTATCGACAGAATCCAGATCCGTGCATTTGCTGAAAACTGTTCCTATACGCTCTCCGGTTCTGCCGAAGTCTCCCTTAAAACAGAACTGCGCATGGAAGGGACTGTCATCCACTGTACAGAAACCAGTGTCATCTCTGATATTTCTGTACAGGAAAACGAAAAATTTTCAGACCATTTTGCACTCCGGCTCTATTTCGGCAAAGAACAGGAATCTGTCTGGGAAATTGCTAAACGCTGTCATACCAGTGTCAATGCCATTCTGGAAGAAAATGACCTCTCTCAGGAACAGCTTTCCGAACAGACTATGCTGCTGATTCCTATTATCAGCTAAGGAGGTTATCTCAGTGAAAGATATTTACAGCGATATTGCACAGCGTACAGGCGGCGATATCTATATCGGCGTGGTAGGCCCTGTCAGAACAGGCAAATCTACTTTAATCAAACGCTTTATGGAAACGCTTGTGATTCCTAATATCGAAAGCGATTATAAAAAAGAACGCGCTGTGGATGAACTGCCGCAGTCTGCCGCCGGAAAAACTATCATGACTACCGAGCCGAAATTCATCCCCGAAGAGGCTGTCGAAGTTCAGCTCCAGGACGGCGCAAAATTCCGCGCTCGCATGATCGACTGTGTCGGCTATATCGTTCCCAGTTCACTCGGCTATATCGAAAACGAAATGCCGCGCATGGTCATGACTCCCTGGTTCGATGAAGAAATCCCTTTCAATATGGCCGCCGAAATCGGTACACAGAAAGTCATCACAGAACATGCTACGATAGGCCTTGTTGTCACAACTGACGGCAGTATTTCAGATATTCCAAGAAGCGAATACGCCGAATGTGAAGAACGTGTCATCAGAGAATTGCAGGAACTCGGCAAGCCTTTTATCGTCCTGCTCAACTGCGTTGACCCCGATACTGACGAAGCAAAAGCTCTCGCCGCGCAGATGCAGGAAACTTATCATACTACAGTCCTGCCCGTCAGCTGTACTCAGCTACAGGAACATGATATCCGGCAGATTCTGAACGCTCTGCTGTATGCGTTTCCGGTCAGGGAAGTCAACTTTGCTATGCCCGGCTGGATTTCCATGCTGGAAAAAGGGCATCCCGTCAAACAGGAAGTCTTTTCTGCTATCCGCGATGCTGCACAGAATCTCGTCACAGTCCGCGATGCTTCTGCACTTGCCAGACCTATCTGTCAGTGTCAGTATATTCTTCATGCGGAAAGTTCTGAAATCGATCTGGGAAACGGTTCTGTCACGATTTCTGTCACGCTGGACCATGCGCTGTTTTTCAAGATTCTCAGCGAATCCACAGGACTGGAAATTCCTGACGAGGGTGCTTTGCTGGAAATTCTGAAAGAACTGTGTGAAATCAAAAAATCCTATGCCAGACTGGAACCTGCCCTGAAAGAAGTCGAGGCCACAGGTTATGGCATCGTCATGCCAACGATGGAAGAATTAAGCCTGGAAGAACCCGAAATTATCAAGCAGGGCGGAAAATACGGCGTTCGGCTGAAAGCTTCTGCCCCTTCTATCCATATGATGAAAGCCGGCATCAATACAACAGTCAGCCCTATTGTCGGCAGTGAAAAACAAAGCGAAGAATTAATCATGTACCTGCTCCAGGGATTTGAAGAAGATCCTGCTAAAATCTGGAGTTCCAATATTTTCGGAAAATCTCTGCACGAACTCGTCAATGAAGGCCTGCATAATAAACTATTCAAAATGCCCGTAGAAGCCCGCATGAAATTACAGGAAACGCTGGAACGCGTTATCAATGAAGGCTGTTCCGGACTGATCTGCTTTATTCTGTAAAAAATCAGCACAGTGATGCTTCGGCGCACTGTGCTGTTTTGCATTATTCTGTTTTATCCTGATTTTCAGTTTCTTCCATTTCTTCCAGAATTTTGGCATACTGCGCATCTTCTGCTTTCAGGTCTGCCTGTATCATTTCTTCATGTTCTTCCGGAGTCATCTGATTTTTTCTGATGATCTTAATCAGAACTATCACAATCCCCAGAAATACAAGCACTCCCAACAAAATCACTATCATCCGGGAATTATCTGTCCCGCCGTGCTGTTTGAATCCTTCTATTTTGACAGGAACAGGATTTCCGTCCTCATCCTTTTCGCTTCCGTCCGTGTAGCCAAAGGCATATTCCCCGATGGTTTTGCAGTTTTTCGGAATTGTAATTTCCTTCAGTGCCGGGCAGGCGTAAAATGCATAATTTCCTACACCTTTCAGCGTGTCCGGAAGATGTACATCCATCAGGCTTTTGCAGTCGGCAAAGGCATTTTCATAAATAATTTCAACCCCTTCCGGCAGATAAACCTGTTTCATATCCGAACAATATTCAAATGCTCCGGCTCCGATATACTGTAAACTCGACGGAAGCAGCACTTCCTGCAAATGCAGTGCCGTGAAAAATGCGCCGTCATAAATTACCGTCACTCCCTCCGGCACAGCAAAATTCGTGTCCGTCTTTCCGCAGGGATACGCGTACAGCGTTTTCATATCATCTTTATATAATACCCCGTCTTTTACTGTATAAGTCGGATTGCCCTCTTCGACTTTGTATTCTGCCAGATTGGAACAGCCCATGAACATCAGCGTTCCCAGATTTTCCAGCTGCTTCGGCACTGTGAATTCCGTAATATTAATACAGCTGTAATATGCCGCCGAACCGACTTCTGTCACACTGGCAGGCAGTTCCGCACTCATCGTACCATAACAGAATGCAAAGGCATAATCCCCGATTTTTTTCAGACCATCCGGAAATGCCGGAGGATTCAGAATATTACAATTATAAAATGCCGATAAGCCTATGTTTTCCAGCGATTTCGGAAAATTCAGATTTTCCAGCATCAGGCACTCGAAACACATGCCCTCCGGAATCGTTTTTAATTTTTCCGGCAGATGCAGTTCTTTCAGCTTAGTACAGCTGCCAAAGGCATACTCGCCGATTTCTTCGACTGTTTCCGGAATGGTTATGCTTTGCAGGGATGTGCAGCCCTGAAAGGCGTAATTCCCGATTTTTTTGATATATTTTCCAAATGTAATATATTCCAGCTTACTGCACTGATAAAACGCAGCATCTGAGATTTCCACCACTTTCCGGCCGTTGGATTCGTCCGGAAGATTTACTGCAAGCGTTCCGGTATCGCAGGCATATAATGCCACGCCGCCATCTACATAGGCATAAGTAAATGAACCGTCTGTGTAGGTCTTCACATCCGCCGATTCTGCATATGCCTGCACAGGAACGCAGAACAGCAGCATCATGCAGGCAATGAGATAAAGCAGGATTTGTCTGAGTTTCATGTTTCTGCCCTCCTGGTTTTCAGTACGCGGATAATTGCCAGAATTAAAATTATAATAATTATCAATACTGCCGCAATCAAAATATAATAAATCGTCCCTGTCTGAATCAATTCATAATCAATATGATTTGTTGCCGCATATTTCCACGCCGCTGAATTTTGATAAACATATAACCTGAAATTTTCCTGTACCAGATAATTATTATTTTCTTCATCATAATAATATCCCATACAGCTGATGTTCATATTCGTCAGACTTTTCGGCACGGCCAGCTCCGGAAGTGATGTGCAGTGACAAAAAGCATATGCTCCCATCTTTTCCAGCCCCTCCGGCAGATTTACCGATTTCAGCCCCGTGCAGGAATAAAAACAGCGTTCGCCTATCGATTTCAGACTCTGCGGCAGAACTGCCTGTTCCAGTGCACCGCAGTAACCAAATACCCACCCCGGAAGCTCTTCTACTCCTTCCGGAACAGTGATATTTTTCAAATTAACACACCAGCAAAATGCATCCGAGCCAATCTGCTGTACCTGCTTCAGATCAATCTGTTCCAGATACTGTGTCCCAATCAGTGCCCAGTCTTCAATCCGACGGCAGTCATCCAGAACTGCATAGACAGTATCTGCTTTCGCTTCCGGATATTTTACCAGTGTCTGCCCGTCCTTGGTATATAATACGCCGTCCGGCGACTGGTACGACGGATTTGTTTCTTCTACAGAAAATAATTTCAGATTTTCCGTTGTATCAAACGCATAGGCACCAATCTGTGTGACTGATGCCGGAATTTCTATTTCTTCCAGAGCAGAACACCCGTAAAATGCATAGCTTCCGAATTCTGTTACTGTTTCCGGAATCAGAACTTCCCGTAATTCTGTGCACTCGGAAAAACATTCATCTGCAAGCGATGTGACAGTATGCCCGTCGATTTCCGAAGGAATTTCAATCTTCCGGATTGTTTTGTCCGTACAGCTGACTGCAATTGTATTATCTTCTTTCAGTATATAGCTGAAACTGCTGACGGCTCCTGCCCGGAGCGGAATCATCTGCATAAGCAAAATTCCGGAACAAAAAAATAAACTTAATTTTTTCAAGATTCTCATTGATCGTTCTCCTGTCAGGACAGCTCGTGCCGTTTCCGGATGCGCTTCTGCATGATAATCAGGCCGATGACTGCCAGAATTACCAGCACGACAATGCCTATCATGATATATACAAATATAATGCCCTGTGTCACGCCGCCAGTGCATTTTACGCTGAATGCTGCCGCATAGGCAAAGGCCGCTGTACCGTTTTCGGCATCAATTTCAAACTCCGGCAGATGCTTCGGCGTTTCGCTTCCGTCAGAATAAAATCCAAATGCATAATCGCCGATTTCTTTAACCGTCGCCGGAACAGTGATTCTCGTCAGTGAGGGACAGTTGAAAAATGCATTCTCGTGAATTGCCGTGACAGAGGCCGGAATTGTAATTTCTTCCAGTGCAATGCAGTTATAAAAACATCCTGACCCTATTACTTCCAGACTTTCCGGAAGTGTAATCTGCTTCAATGCCGTACAGCCGCCAAAAACAGAGCCGGTCAGCGTTGTAATTCCTTCCGGAATTGTAATATGCTGCAAGGCAGTGCAGCAATAGAAAATATCTTCACCCATTTCAGTGACAGAGCCAAGATCAAGATCTTCCAGATAAGAATTCGCCATAAAGGCATAGCCTTCTAATTTTTTGCACGATGCCGGAACGGTATAGCTTGTTCCGGTTTTTGCCGCCGGATAGACAATCAGCTCTGTTCCGTCTTTGGTGAATAAAACGCCGTCTTCGTCCTTGTAATTCTGATTTTTCTGACTGACATGCACTGCTTCCAGTGCTGTGCAGCCGTCAAATGTATAGCCTTCGATTTCGGTCAGTCCTGCCGGAACAGAAATTTCTTTCAGCGAGGAACAGCCGTAAAATGTCTGAAAGCCGAATTTTTCGACACTCGCCGGAATATTGATTTCTTCCAGACCGGAGCATAAATAAAAAGCATAGTCTTCCAATACTGTAATCGTATCCGGAAGTGTGACTTTTCTGAGCCGGGTATTATCTTTAAAGCAGTCCAGCTCGACCATTGTAATTACATGGCCGTCAATCTGCGACGGTACAACGGCCTCTTCTATCGTACTGTCCTGACATACGACAGAAACTGTTCCGTCGCCGTAGTCGTTATAATACCACAGCCCGTCGGATGAATAGCCGCCGGAAGTCTGAATTACTTCTTCTGCATGTGCAGGAACCGGCAGCAGAAACAGACAGCAGGACAGCAATCCGGATAAAAATTTTTTTAATTTTTTCATGATTTGTCATCATCCTGTGAATCTGATTTTTTCGGCTTCCGGGAAATTAAAATAATCAGCGTCAGTGCCAGCACTACGGCGATTCCTCCTACTGTTGCAAGCAGAATCTGCAAAAAATGATTATTCCGGAGTTCTGCGCCAAGTATGCCGGTCAGACCTGCTTCTGTTCCCGTTTCCTGCGGAACAGTCGTTTCCTGCTGAATGCTTTCTCCTTCTGCATCGGTCTCTGCCGCCGTGACAGGTTCCGATGTTTCTTCGACAGATTCTTCCGGCGGTTCAGTCGGCGTTGTGGATACAAATGTAAATTTATTTTCATAATCATTATCCAGATCCACTGCCGTTGCATAATATTCCGCCTCGGAACCCGATTCTCCGTAAATCACAAAATGACTCAGGGCTTTCAGATCCTGATCATAGCCGAAACAGCAATAATCCAGTTCTTCTACAGAAGCCGGAATGGTAATGCTCGTCAGTCCGGTGCCGCAGAATGCACACTGCCCTACATATGTCAGTGTGTCCGGCAGTGTGATTTCCGTCAGCGACGGACACACGCTGAATGCTGCATTGTAAATGCTTTCCAGACCCGGATTCAGTGTAACATCATGCAGATTTTCACAATAGGCAAATGCATAGTCATCAATCTGCATGGAAGAAATCGTTACTTTCTCCAGCTTGGAATAGGCAAAAGCCCATTTGTCAATATACTGTACTTTTTCCGGAATTGTAATTTCTTTCAGATTTTTCGCAAACCCGAAGCATCCCGGCGCGATTTCGTCTACTGATGCCGGAACAGGATAATTTTCGCCTGCTCTCGCGGCCGGATATGCTACCAGAAACTGATTTCCGTCTGCTACCAGAACGCCGTCATCAATTTCGGCAAAATAGGGATTGCCCGCTTCTACATGAATCTTTTCCAGATTTTCACAGCCGAAAAATACAGAATTGCCCATATCTGTGACAGTGGCCGGAATTGTCACGCTTGTCAGACCTTTGGCATTCATAAAAGCCGCATTGTCAATATATCCTACCTGATAGCCGTCAAGCTGTGAGGGAATGACAAGTTCACCAGTATAAGTATCCGATACTGTAAAATCTGTAATCTGTGCAAGACCGGCAAGATCTACTTTGTAAGCAAACATATCTTCCGCACGGGTTTCCGGCTGCGGCTGTTCTTCTAAAGCCTGTTCGGCAGCCGGTGCTTCTTCCGGAGGTGTTTCTTCGGCACGAGCCGGAAGCGGTACTGCTGCCGTCAGCAGAACGGCAGCAAGCATCAATATTAATTTTTTCATAAATTTCTATCCTTATTCTACTGTGACCGATTTGGCAAGATTTCTCGGCTTATCTACATCCGTACCCTTCAGCACGGCTGTGTAATAGGCAATCAGCTGAAGCGGCACAACGGCCAGCATCGGCATGAGAAGATCTTCATATTCCGGCAGGCCGAATTTGAAATCTGCTACATCCTTTTCCGGCTGATAGCTCTCACGGCTGACAAGTACGACTTTTGCGCCGCGGGCTTTGACTTCTTTAATATTGCTGATTGTCTTTTCAAACAGATTCTGCTGTGTGGCTACTGCAATGACAGGCATTTCTTCTGTAATCAGAGAAATTGTTCCGTGTTTGAGTTCGCCGGCAGCATAAGATTCTGAGTGAATATAAGAAATTTCTTTCAGTTTCAGAGAGCCTTCCATGCTGAGGGCGTAATCCAGTCCGCGGCCGATATATAACAGACTATCTGCTGTAATCAGTTCTGAGGCAATCATCTGAGTCATTTCTTTATGCTCCAGAATTTCGGCAATTTTATCCGGTGTGCCCTGTAACAGAGCTGTCAGGCGGCGGCATTCGGCCTGGTCGATTTTCTTGTTGGCAAGTGCCAGCTCGAAGGCAAACAGATACATGACGGCAATCTGTACCATATAGGCTTTTGTCGAGGCAACGGCAATTTCAGGGCCTGCATGGGTATAGATCAGCATATCGGCTTCCCGTGCGATGGAACTGCCTTTGGCATTGACAATTGCAAGCGTTTTTGCACCCAGTTCCTTGGCAAGGCGCATTGCTGCCAGACTGTCGGCAGTTTCGCCGGACTGCGAAATTATAATTACCAGATCGCCCTTGCCTACTAAAGGCTCTCTGTAGCGGAATTCTGATGCAATATCTACATTCACGGAAATTCTGGCAAGCTTTTCAATTACATATTTGCCTACCATCCCGGCGTGCATTGCCGTACCACAGGCGACAATATGAATTTTATTAAATTCCATCAGCTTTTCAGGTGTAATGCCGCATTCTTCCAGATTCGGCATACCGTCTTCGATTCTGGGAGTAATCGTCTTCTTGATGGCTTCGGGCTGTTCGTGAATCTCTTTCAGCATATAATGTTCATAACCGCCTTTTTCGGCCGCACTGACATCCCAGTCCGCTGTTTTGAGTTCTTTTTCGATTTTCTGATAATGCAGATCATAAACTTTTGCGTCCTGCTTGCTTAATACGGCGATTTCGCCGGGTTCCAGCAGATAGTAATTTTTTGTATACTGGAGAATAGCAGTCACATCAGAAGCGATAAAGCTTTCGCCCTCGCCGATGCCGACAATCAGGGGACTTTCTTTCCGCATAGCGAATACTCTGTCCGGAAAATCTGCAAATACAATACCCAGTGCGTAAGAGCCTTCCACTTCTTTCAGGGTTTTGACAATGGCTTCTACAGGATTGCCGTGATTCTGTTCATAATAATAATCCAGCAGCTGGGCAATGACTTCTGTATCTGTATCGCTTTCAAATTTTCTTCCCTGTGCCAGCAGAAATTCTTTGAGTTTTTTATAATTTTCAATAATGCCGTTATGCACCAGCGTGACATTGCCGCCGCCGTGCGGATGCGAATTCCGGTCGGAGGGTTCGCCGTGGGTGGCCCATCTGGTATGACCGATTCCGGCATGACCCCGGGGCTTTCCTTCTTTTTCCATTTTTTCCTGCAAATCGGCAAGCCGGCCTTTCGACTTGGCGACTTTGATTACTTCGTTTTCAAATACAGCAATTCCGGCAGAGTCATAGCCTCTGTATTCCAGCCGGGAAAGGCCGCTCATCAGAACATCGGCAGCATCGCGTTTTCCGACATAACCAACAATTCCACACATAATAATACAGCTCCTCTCTTGATTTCTGCATGTTGCAGATATTTTATATTATAACATATCGAAAAAAAAATTGCAACTGATTTCCGGGCTTTTTCAGAAATTTTCCCGGCTGTTCACTGGTTTTTCACGGGATGCTCATATTTTTTCTCTGAAAAACAGGAAATATGTCTTTGCTGTGCAGAAATTTTGTCGGAACTGACAGATTCAGCTTGCAGTATTTGTATACTATGCATGAATTTGAAAAAAATTGCTTGACAAATTCAAACGCCTGTGTTATAATTAGACTGTTAATAAGAGCATGTTCTTATCTTGAGAATAAAAAGTGAGGTGTGCGCTATGAAATCTGTATTTAGGTAAAGCATCAGCAATTAAAAAGAAGGGAGGGTTTCCAATGGGACCGATTATCATTATTGGAGCATAATTTTAAAAATTTAAAAATATGAGGTGAATGTGTTATGGGAATTGTGATTTGCATACTATGAAAAATCAATCCTGAAAGAAAGTGAGGTGTTTCCAATGTTCGGACCGATTATTTGTCTTGGTTAATCAAAGAAAAAATAAGAAAGTGAGGTGTGAAATATGGGACCGTATATTATTATTGATGTAGATTAATTTGATGCTGAAGAAAGTGAGGTGTCTGCAATGTTCAGCCGTGGCCCTATTATCATTTTAGGTTAAAAAATCAGATAAGCAATCCGGTATGGTTTTCCGTGCCGGTTGTTTTTTTCGTCAGAAAATCCCCTGTGTTGTGTTTCTCACAAAATTTTTTCCGGAAATGCCCTTTACTTCGTCAGAATGTCATATTTTCCCGAAAAACTTGCTTTTTGCTTCATTATGTGCTATACTAGAATCTGAAAAAATGAAATCAGAAAAAGGTGAATGCTATATCATGATCAGAGAAGATTTAAGAAATGTTGCCATTATTGCCCACGTCGACCACGGCAAAACAACCCTAGTGGACGAAATGCTCAAACAGGGCGGCGTGTTCCGCGAAAATCAGGCCGTCGCAGAACGTGTTATGGATTCCAATGACATCGAACGCGAAAGAGGTATTACTATCCTGGCTAAAAATACTGCGCTCCAGTATCAGGGCGTGAAAATCAATGTCATCGATACCCCCGGCCATGCCGATTTCGGCGGCGAGGTAGAACGCGTGCTCTCTATGGCCGACGGCGTTGTGCTGCTGGTCGATGCCGCAGAAGGCCCTATGCCTCAGACAAGATTTGTCCTCTCCAAAGCTCTGGAAATGGGACATAAAATCATCATCGTTGTAAATAAAATCGACAGACCTGATGCAAGACTTGACGAAATTGCTGACGAAGTTCAGCTTCTGCTGCTGGATCTCGATGCCAATGACGAACAGCTGGAAAGCCCTATCCTTTACTGCTCCGGCAGAAGCGGCACGGCTTCTTTTGATAAAGATGTTCCCGGTACAGACCTCACGCCGCTGTTTGAAACAATCCTTAAACATATCCCTGCTCCCGAAGGCGAACCTGAACAGCCGTTCCAGATGCTTGTCTCTTCTATCGACTATAACGAATATGTCGGCAGAATTGCCGTCGGCAGAATCCAGAGAGGCACCGTGAAAATCAATCAGCCTGTTACTGTTGTCAATTCCAATATTCCGGATAAGAAAAATCAGGCTAAAATTGTCTCTCTCGCACAGATGCAGGGGCTGAATCAGGTCAATACTGAAACGGCTACAGTCGGCGATATTGTCATCATGAGCGGCATTGCTGATATTACAATCGGCGATACAATCTGTGCGCCGGAAGCTCCGGAGGCTCTGCCGTTTACCCATATCAGCGAACCAACAGTAGAAATGACGTTCTCTGTTAACGACAGCCCGTTTGCCGGCCGTGAGGGAAAATTTGTCACATCCCGTCAGCTGCGTGAAAGACTGTTCAAAGAACTGCTGAAAGACGTTTCGCTCCGCGTTTCTGAAACAGATAATACAGATTCCTTTACTGTTGCCGGCCGCGGCGAAATGCATCTTTCTATCTTAGTGGAAAATATGCGCCGGGAAGGCTATGAACTTTCTGTTTCTACCCCCAGAGTATTATATAAAACCATCAACGGCAAACTATGTGAACCACAGGAACGCCTTGTCATCGACGTTCCCGAAGAGTGCGTCGGCACCGTAATGGAAAAAATGGGCACCAGAAAAGGCGAACTCCAATCCATGCAGCCGCAGGGAACACGCACCCGTCTGGAATTCCTCATTCCCTCCAGAGGACTGTTCGGCTATAAAAGCGAATTCCTCACCAATACCCGCGGCGAAGGCATCATGAGCAGTGTATTTGATTCTTACGTTCCGTATAAAGGCGATATTCCGCGCAGAAGTGTCGGTTCTCTGATCTGTCACGAATCCGGCGAGGCGGTCACTTACGGACTCTATAACGCCCAGGAACGCGGTACACTCTTTATCGGCGCAGGCGTGCCGGTCTATGAAGGCATGGTGGTAGGCATGTCGCCTAAAGCAGATGATCTTGTCGTCAATGTCTGCAAAAGAAAGCATCTGACCAATACCCGCGCAAGCGGCAGTGATGATGCACTCCGGCTGGTTCCCCCCAGAATCATGAGCCTGGAAGACTGTCTGGAATTCCTTGCTGATGATGAACTGCTCGAAGTTACTCCCAAAAATCTGCGTATCAGAAAAAGAATTCTTGACAACGCACTCCGTGCTAAACAAAGAGGTAAAAAAGCATGAAAAAATTAGCTGTTCTTTGTGCTTCCGTGCTGATTCTGTTCAGCGGCTGCGCATCCAAAACCATCTCACAGGAACAGGAAAGCCAGGAAATTCCCGAAGTACAGGAAACTCCTGAAATCCCTGAAAATGCTTCCTATGATCCCGATACAAATACAATCTATATCTTCCCTACCACAGAACCCCCGGAGGAAACTGTCATCCCCGATTCAATCGAAATTGATGAAGGTGCTACTTCTCTGGAATCGCTGGGCTATGAAGTCTTTCAGGACAGAGCTGTGATTACAGATTTCAGCGGCTCAGAAACTGATATTGTCCTGACTTCCCATATCGGCAGCTATCCCGTTACTGAAATAGGACATTATGCCTTTGACGGCGCATTTGATATCACAAGCATTGTCATTCCGGATTCTGTTACAATTATCAGCGAACAGGCCTTTGCAGACTGTGAAAGCCTGACAGATATCACGATTCCGGAAACGGTTACATTTATCGGCAGAGGAGCATTTTCCAACTGCCTGAACCTGACAGAACTCACTATTCCTGCCAGCGTGACCGAAACACAGGAGGAAATGCTGACAGGATGCGGCGTGCAGGATTTATATATTCTCAATCCTGATCTTGATTATAACAGCTGGGGGCTGGAAGATGCAGAATCCAAATGCACCATCCATGCACCGTCCGGCGCAAAAATACTGGCATGGGCCGAGGAAAACGGCTTCCCTACAGAAACTGTTTTCTGATTAAGCAATCAAAAATCCCCTTTTGACCGCATTCCGGCAAAAAGGGGATTTTTTCTTGATTCACGATGTTTCAAAATTAGGATTGATGCTGTTCTTTTTCAGATAACGCGAACTTTTGCGGCGTTTCTTTTCTTCATACATTACATGATCGGCAACTGTCACCAGCTGGAATAAATTTGTCCCTGCTTCCGGAACAGCAATATGATATCCCAGACTTGCCGCCAGCGTGTAGGAAAATTTCTTACGCTGATTTGTCTGTTCAAGCAAAGCCTGAATCCGCTCTGAAAGAGCCTGTGCCTGCTTTTCTGTATAATCCGGCGCAAATACAATAAATTCATCCCCGCCGAACCGACAGCACACTTCCTCTCCCGTACAGGCTGCCCGAAGTACATCCGCCATGCAGCAGATAGCATTGTCTCCGGCTTTGTGGCCGAACGTATCATTGATATATTTCAGACCGTCCATATCCAGAAACATCAGCATTACCGGCTTGTGCAGCCGGATGCAGTCCTGAAATTTATGCTGGGCACAGATGCGGAACCCGTTGCGGTTGTTGATATTGGCAAGCGTATCAATCGTATATAATTTGTTCAGCTTCTGAGTCGTTCTGTCCAGAGAAATGATTTTTCTGACACTCTCCAGAGAATTGCTGATATTTGTAATAAAATGATGAAATAATTTGCTGGTGACAGGAAACTGACTTTCTTTGATGACACAATATCCCATTGTGCGTTCACCGATATGCAGAGGCAGAAAATAATATTCACCCCGTTCGTTTTCTTCGCTGAATAAATCCGGAAGCATTTCACGGGCAGGAAAATCCGGCAGTTCCAGAAACGTTCCGCTGCGATACGCCAGCGGCACTAAAATTGTTTCACCATAGCCCTGCGTGATATAATGCGCCGGGGAAAGAATATGCATCAGATAATTTTCTTCTGTCTCGTCCGTCATAATGCCCTGTTTCCAGCTGTCACACAGACAAAGATAAAATTCTTTGCACTGAATCTCCCGGATAAAGGGCTTCAGACATTCAGTATATTTTTCCAGACTGTCACATTCAGTCAGTGCCGAGGCCATGCGGCTGACAAGAGAAACATCCGCAGAAAAAGATTCCAGCACGGTAAAATTATGCTTTTTAAATTCATTCGTATCCATAGGAGGCGTTTCACGGCAGCCGCAACTTTCCGAAAAACAGCATTTTGTATCCATAATTTCACTGCGCTGCTGGGAAATGCCCTGAATATGATTCATAATTTTCAGACAGGCAAGCTGTCCTACACGCTCCAGCGGACGCTTTACAGAAGTCAGAGCCGGCGCGTAATTCTGCGCATTGTAAGTATAATCAAACCCCGAAACAGCAACTTCCTCCGGCACACGAATGCCGTGTGCCGTCAGGGAATTCATCACGCCGATAGCCATGTTGTCATTAGCGCATACAATTGCCTGCGGCGGCGCAGTCTGCAAAAACTTCTGCACGGCATACATGCCGTCACGGGAAACAAAATTTCCGTGATAAATGCGTTCTTCTTCCACAGGAATGCCGTATTTTGCCAGTACATCACAATAAGCTTTCAGACGCTGACGGCTGTCGATGTTATCTGCCGGCCCTGATACATAATTAATGCGCGTATACCCATGATGCAGAATAAAATGCTCTACAATATCCTGCATTGCTTTTTCATTATCAATACGAATTGTGTAAAGCTCCGGCACTTCTTTATCAATACAGACAACAGGAACATCGACATTCCGGGCACGTTCCAGAACCTCGTCAGCATAGGCGGGATTCTGGATAGTATTAATCAGCAGAATTACGCCGTCAAACTGACGGAAATCTGCAAGCGAGAAGATATTATATTCTCCCGTATCGTGGCCGGCATCGCCGCCGATGTTGCCAAAGGCGACAAAATGTGCCAGTGTAATGCCGCCTGCAAAGGCAAACTGCCGGATGCCGCTGAGAATGCCGCTCTGGTATTCCTCATCAATTGTGGAGACAATCACGGCAATGTGAATGGGTCGTTTCATCATGCTATCCCCCGCTTTTTTATTGTCATTTCATCAGATTGCATGGCCGCATTGGTCACAGAATGTCTGTCCGGAAACGGAAATCTTTTTGCCGCAGTAAGGACAGAAACGGGACTCCTCTGTATCTTCCGAGACAATGACAGCATCGGTAATTGTTTCTGAATCAACTTCGGGTGCAGGTTCTTCTTTTACCTGAACATCTTCTGCCGACTGGGCTGAGGCAGAGGCCGCCTGTGCGGCATCGTGATACTGCGGCACGAGTTTCTGTCCGCATACAGAACAGAAGGCTGTGCCTTCGGAATACGTATTTCCGCAGCCCATGCAGACCATAGCAGAAGGTTTTGCCGATGAAGCAGGTACTTCGGCAGACGGATGATCTTCCGGCACGGGAACAAGTTCCGGCTCTCTGGCACGGATAATCTTGATAGATTCCTGCAATTCTGTAATTCTTTGTTGGGATTTTTTGATTGCATCTACCATGTCACGGAATTCTTCATCCGGATTGTCTTTCTGAATATCATAATATAATTTGCCGATGGCAGTCAGATTTTCCTGAATGCTTTTATTTTCGGCTGAAATTTCATTCAGCAGCTTGCTGGCATCGCTGGAATTTTTTACTTTCTGTGATACCGTTCTGCCGGCATTGGTCAGATTGGCACTTAATTTATCAAAAAAACTGTTTGGCATAACAAAACCTCCTGAAAATTAAAATTTTTCTTTTTTCAGTATAACATATTTTTCATAAAATTGCAATAGCCGTCAGAAAAAATCATTTGTTTTTCACAAATTCAGCGTTGATTCATCGGCGTGTAAGGACGGGGATCCACAATTGCTTTATAGGCCGGACGAATGATTTTATTGGAATTAATCAGTTCTTCAATTCTGTGTGCCGACCAGCCTGCAATGCGCGCAATCGCAAAAATAGGAGTAAACAGTTCTTCCGGCAGACCAAGCATTCTGTAAACAAATCCGCTGTAGAAATCCACGTTGGCACATACGCCTTTATAAATCTTTCTTTCCGAAGCAATCACTTCCGAGGCAAGACGTTCTACTCTTGCATATAATTCATATTCTTTTTCGCGGTTTTTCTCGACAGACAGCTTCTGCACAAAGCCTTTGAAAACTCTCGCACGGGGATCAGAAATAGAATAAACTGCATGACCCATGCCGTAAATCAATCCGGAATGATCAAAGCCTTCTTTATGCAGAAGCGAACGCAGATATTCCCGGAGTGCTTCTTCATCTTCCCAGTCACGGACATGTTCCATCAGATCATCAAACATCTGGCATACTTTGATGTTCGCGCCGCCGTGCTTCGGGCCTTTCAGCGAACCCAGCGCGGCAGCAATGGCAGAATACGTATCCGTTCCGGATGAAGATACTACATGCACCGTGAATGTCGAATTATTGCCGCCGCCGTGTTCGGCATGAAGCACTAAGGCCATATCCAGAAGCTTGGCTTCCAGCGGCGTGAATTTTCCGTCCTCGCGCAGCATGTATAAAATATTCTCTGCAAGCGAAAGCTTTTTATCCGGCTGACGAATAATCAGACTCTGGCCTGCCTTGAAATGATAGGCCTGATATCCATAGACCGAAATCAGCGGAAACAGACTGATCAGCGACAGACACTGCCGCAGTACATTCGGAATGGAAATATCATTCGCGGCACTGTCATAAGAATACAGCGTCAACACGCATTTGGCAAGCGTATTCATCATATTATCACTGGGGGCTTTCATAATCACATCTCTGGTAAAAATTGCCGGAAGATTTCTCAAATCAGCAAGCAGACAGGTAAAATCATCCAGTTCCTGCTTTGCCGGAAGCCGGCCAAATAATAATAAATACACAGTTTCTTCAAATCCAAGACGGTCATCGGCGATAAAACCAGCTACCAGCTCTTCTACATCGATGCCCCTGTAATATAATTTTCCGTCACACGGCACACTGGTGCCGTCTGCGGTTGTTTTGGAGGCTACTACATTGCCGATATTCGTCAGTCCGGCAAGAACGCCTTTTCCGTTCAGATCGCGCAGTCCTCTTTTTACATCATATTTTGTGTATAATTCGGGATTGATGGGGAATTCCTGTTTGCATGTTTCGGCCAGCCGGTCAATCAGCGGACAAGCAGCCTGTGCATAGTCATAACGTGCCATAGTATATCACTGTTCCTTTCCTGTGTGGCAATTATTTTATTTTTTAGAATATATAATTTTAATTATATCATATTTTATGAAGAAAGTCAACAAAAACGCAAAAAAAGTTTTTTGAA
>DFJS01000037.1 GCA_002373165.1 Ruminococcus sp. UBA3665 | reverse complement strand
TAGCCTTGTGAAGACACTCTCTAAAATTTTGGGTGATTTAATAAAGGATGGTGAAATCTATGGAGGATTTTGTTGCTCCTTTGATACCGGAAGGGGGTGTGAATATTATGGAAGGCAGTACCGCTATTACATTATCCGGCCTGGTATCTGATGCGGGTACAATCATTTCCGCAATGGGAACGAACTTTGCTACACTGTCGAATAATTTCGGCTTTGTGCTTTACATTCGCGTTACCCTGGTGCTGGAAAAGGCTGTGATCGGCATGATCAAGGGCGTTCTGATGTTCCGCAAGGGCAGACGCAGATAACAAAACTCTCTGGGCGGTCTGATGTGTGTCAGGCCGCTTTTTTTATAAGGGGTGATATGATGGATGATTTAATTTATGATGCATTTTCTGTGATGTTTCAGCTTTTGCAGCTGTTCGCGCCGGATCATGCGGGGGATTCTGGATTTCTGATGATCGGGTATACATTTTCATGTATTTTTCTGATTATGGTGGTCTGGTCTTTGCTGAAGATTGCAGGTGCTTTTTCCCATGCCGTTTTGTCATGGTACACAAGGCGGTGAGGCTATGCAGAAATTTTTCTCTGTTCTGGCCGCCTTGTGCCTGGTGTTCAGATGTCTTTTTCCGCTGGCGGTTTCTGCTGCGGATCAGGCTGATCCGACTGAGCCGGAGCAGGTATATTCCAGCCGTGACGGCTGCATAGAATTGTCGCCGGAAGATTATGAAAAGATGGTAAGCGGACTGATCGCGGCGGCAAAAGCACCGGAGCAGACGAAAAAAAGCATATTCAGCTATTTTCTTTCCGATGCGCTGGAAGCTGATGCCGCAGGTCTGCCGTCGTTATCGGATGTGACGGAAAATACACGTTTTTTGCCGTGGCCGAATCTGTGGGATGATTTTTATCTGAATGATCAGGTAAAGGACAACGCAAAGACTACATATCAAAAAATTCTGGACTGGATTAAAGAAAAGCTGAATGCCGATCAGACCAGTACTGTAGTTGTTCCGGAAATTACTACATTAATTGGTAAACAGAGAATTGCATATCGGAATAATACAGGTGTGGAAATCATTACAGTGTCTATTACATTTAAAAACGGATATTATGCATCCCCTTCGGCCGTGAATTCGTTTTACTGGATTGTGGAGCGTGAATTTTTAGCCGACTATGCAACTAATCTGGTCAAGGCTACTTATACTGGTACTGCTTCCCGGCTCAACAGTTACAACGTCCTGGACTATGGAACAGCTGGTAATTTTGCTGTCTGGAACGGAACGGAGCTTCTGACATCGCAGCCGTCTGCCTATACACGTGTGACATTGAAATCGCTCAGAGCTTCTCACAGGTTGTTGCCCTGATCAATCATTTTATCGGAACGTGTTCCGATTTTGTTGCAATGGCCTTTAATTCTGTGCCGGCACAGAAATTTTTTGCTGTGGTGAACCAGTTCCCGGCAGATATCAGATCTTTGGTTGTTGTGCTTGTTTCAATGGCAGTATTCGATTTTTTCAGGGGGCGTTAATATGAAAATGATCGATCTTGAAATGTTCTGGGAATTTTTTAAGGATGCCGGAACACAGATAATCAATATTTACAAGTCATGCTCCGTGTTTTTCCACGGGACAGAATTCAATCTGCTTTCTGTGCTTCTGGCCGTTATGATTTTTGAAATTATTTATACTAATATGGGAGGACGTGAGGACGAATGATGTTTGTCAATCATCTTTGTAATTTTTTGGAGCATATATTCAGTACCCGTTACGGTATTTTTTATGCTTCTGCTCCGATGGCAGCGGCAATTGTTTATCTGATTCTTTATGTTCTTGATCCCGGAAGGGGGGATTACAAATGATTTCCGGTGTGTTTGGCCTTCCCGGATCCGGGAAGTCTATGCTGCTGACAAATGCGGCATATAATGCCCTGAATCATCGTCCGTTCCGGATTGGTTCCAATCTGGTGCATGATGGACGGTATGAACATGTTGTGACTAATTTTCCTCTTGACGGCTGTGATCGGCTCGACTTTGATGCTCTCGGAAAATATAATTTCAGAAAATGCCTTTTCTGCATAGATGAAATTATGATGTACTGTGACAGCAGAAATTTTAAATCCTTTTCTGATGACCTGAAATTTTTCTTTTCGCAGCACAGGAAATTTGAGTCAACTATTATCTGGACTTCACAGAGCTATGATGACTGTGACAAGAAGGTCAGGGGACTGACGGACAAATATTTCTACTGCCGCCGTGTCTTTGAGAAAGTTTCTCTGGTTTCGCCGATCAATTCTTTCCTGGATGTCCGGGATGGTGCCATTAAATCAGGTTACGAGCTGGCACCGATACTACAGACCAAAATTCTGTGGCTGCCCAGATGGTGGGGAGTGGTCAACAGCTATCAGATCATTGGCAAGGATAATTTGCCGGAGCCTGAGTATTTAAAATGGTGATACTATGATAATTGATGGAATTTGTTGTAATAATGATGAGTAAAGCCGCCGCCGAAGGCGGCAGCCCGGCGGGGGATCCCATGGAGAAGCGGTTAGTGCCCGGCGGAAGAGGTTCCGCCGGGACTGCCCCCATGCTAACAGAGGGGCAGAGCGTACATGAGGTGATTCCAATGTGATATATTTCTTTCTGGTAGGTTGCTTGTTGGGGAGTTTCCGGAGTCTGTGAAAATGGCTGTATTTCTACGCGCACAGACTCCGTCTTGTGCGCATGAAATTGCAGTTTTGGGGAAAAAATACACCTATTTTGAGGATTTCCGGAAAAAATGGGGAACTGTTAAGGAGTTGTTTGTTTTGGCTAAAAATAGCGAAAAACGATTTAAAAAATACGCAGTTCAGCGTAACTATAATTTTGAAATTCATGATGAAAATGGTAATGTCGTATCCTCCGAAACCGAAACGGAGTGGAGAGAAAGAATCATTCGTGAATGGTCTGACCTGGATGCCCTGAAAGCTGTCGATATTGCCTTTATCTTTCATGATAAGGATGTTAATGAAGATGGTACAGATAAGGGTTTGCATGTACATTGTGTAATAACCTTTAAAGATGGTGTCATTCAGACTACTGCTATGCGTTTAACAGGTGCTTCCAGTTTTCAGAACTGTACTGGAGTCAGAAATAAGACAAATGCTTATCGTTACTTGATTCACGTTTCTGAGGATGCGTTGAATAAGCGGAAACATATTTATTCTGTGTCTGAGGTGATTTGTCTTTCCGCATCAGATAAGCCGCTTGATTTCACAAGATGTATGTCAAGAAGCAAGTCCAGAGAAGATGAGGAAGAGTTAGGGACGGCAGTTGTTGAATGCCTAAAAGATGTTTTGACAGGAAAAGCAACAGTTTCTGAAATCCGTTCCCGGTATCTAACAGATATTTATGGATGTGGTTTCAATTTAGAATACTGGTACAAACACAAGATTCGCTATGAACAGGCTGAAAAAGAATGGTTTGAAGAGGTGCAGAAATGGTATCAGACAAATAACAGGTGCCTGACAAATATTTTTATTACCGGGTGCGGCGGTCTCGGTAAGTCTACAGTAGGTGAGTATCTGGCCGCAGAGTTCGCAGACAGCAGGGGTGTGCATAAGCCTGCATCACCCGGAGAGAAAACGACATTTGACTTTGCAGGTGACTACAGCGGCGAACGTGTAACTTTGTTCAATGAGTTTGCGGCAGCGTTTCCAGTAGAGCAGTTTCTTGATGTATTTGACCCTATCAGAGCAACAAACGTTAACAGCCGGAATTGTGATAAACCTTGGTTTGCCGATTATGGTATCTTTACAACTTCCAGAGGTATTGAGCAGTTCATTTATGATATGTGGAGTCCGTATGCGAAATTGCATATAGATCTTGACCGTGTGAAATTTCCTAATTTGGTGACAAATCAGCAGTGGTTGAACGCCTGGGAATCTTCTGATAGTGAGGTCGCCGACAAAATCAGGCAGATCCGGAGACGGTTTGCTGTTCTGGTGAAGCTGGAGCAGGGAAAAGCTTCTGTATTTGTCCGGCTGGATGCCTTTAATGTACCGCATATTTATTTGTATGATAGTCCACAGACAGGCGCGGAACCGTTTGCACTGTTTCAGCAGATGCCGTTTGATGTTAATCAGAGAACAGATATCAAGAATCTTGTAAAACTGGTCAAATCGGCAATTACTGGTTATTATGAGGTTAATAAATACAGTATTACCCCGAAAACAGTGAAAAAACCAGTGATTGAATTATGACGGAACATGAAGAAACAAAACTGCTCGCGTACATGGTCAATGAAATGATGCGCCTGGATGATGATATCATAGACCGCCGGAATGCGCTTTACAAGCATGAAAACTGTATCGGCTATCATTACGAGCTTGCGGAAGCTATTATCCGGCAGAAGGCTTTCAAGAAATTTTCTCAGGACGTGCTTGCTCTCCTGGGACTTGGGTTCTGCGATGACGAAAACAAAAACAACAGAAAGAAGGTGTGACTATGCTTACTGTTTTTGATGCAGGTGACGGCAGGGAACGGCAGCTGGAAATATTCCGGCGGAAACTTGTGCCGATGCTGAAACAGATCGGCTCTGATGAAGAAATTACTATTGATGATAATCAGCTTTGTATCGGTATTGTATCTCTGGGAGACTATCATCTGATCTGCAATTTTGAACTTGTCGGACGAACACTCTATTATGAGTGTGCCGGAGAACGGCTTTGTGTGGATTTC
>DFJS01000065.1 GCA_002373165.1 Ruminococcus sp. UBA3665 | reverse complement strand
AATCCCAAGCACAAACAGCGTCAGGGTTAATTCCTGACAACACAGGAGGTGTATTCGTAAAATGGCAAGAATTTCAGGTGTTGACCTGCCCAAGGAAAAAAGAGTCGAAATCGGCCTGACTTATATCTATGGCATCGGCCGTCCGACTGCTGACAAAATTCTGGCTGCTACCGGCATTAACCCGGATACCAGAGTGAAAGATCTGACCGAAAAAGACGTGGCTAAACTGCGTGATTATATCGACGCAAACGTAACTGTAGAAGGTGACCTGCGCCGTGAAGTCGCTCTGAATATCAAGAGACTGATCGAAATTGGCTGCTACAGAGGCGTGCGCCACAGAAAAGGCCTGCCCGTAAGAGGTCAGCGTACCAAGACAAACGCAAGAACTCGCAAGGGTCCGGTTAAGACAATTGCAAACAAGAAGAAGTAAGGAGGGCGAATTCTTTTGGCACAACAGAAGGGTAAAAAAGTAACTGCTGTACGCCGCCGCAGAGAACGCAAGAATATCGAAAGCGGTGCAGTACACATTCAGTCTACTTTCAATAACACAATCGTGACAATTACAGATACGCAGGGCAATGCCATCTCGTGGGCAAGCGCAGGTGGTCTGGGCTTCCGCGGTTCCAGAAAATCTACGCCGTTTGCTGCACAGACTGCTGCTGAAACAGCTGCAAAGGCTGCAATGGAACACGGCCTGAAAACCGTAGAGGTTTACGTAAAAGGCCCGGGAAGCGGCCGCGAAGCTGCAATCCGCGCTTTGCAGACAGTCGGCCTCGAAGTCCGCATGATCAAAGACGTGACTCCGATTCCGCACAACGGCTGCCGTCCGCCCAAGAGAAGACGTGTCTGATAGGAGGTTTATCATATGGCAGTAAATAAAGATCCGATTCTGAAAAGATGCAGATACTTAGGTATCAGCCCGACTGTAATGGGCATTGACAAAAAGTCCAACCGCTTTGAAAAAGCAGGCCCTAACCGCAAAAAAGTTTCAGAATACGGCACACAGCTGAAAGAAAAGCAGAAGCTTAAGTTCATCTACGGCGTAATGGAAAAGCCGTTCCGTCATTATTTTGAACTGGCTGAAAAAATGGAAGGCAAAGCCGGTGACAACCTGATTACTGTTCTGGAATCCAGACTGGATAACGTTGTTTTCCGCATGGGTCTGGCTTCTACCAGACGTGAGGCAAGAGAACTTGTGACACACGGCCATTTTACAGTAAACGGCCAGAGAGTGGATATTCCCTCTTACCGTGTTGAAGCAGGCGATGAAGTTGCTTTGAGCGAAAAAAGCAGAAGCAGCGTGCTGTTCAAAGGCAGCGAACAGACAGTAGGCATTCTGGAAAAAACCCAGAGCAGAACTGCGCCGCTGTGGCTGGAAGTCAGCAATGATAAATTCTCTGCGAAAATCACCAGACTGCCGAATCCGTCCGATATTGACTACACAGCAGAAACACACCTGATTGTCGAGCTGTACTCCAAGTAATTAGTAATTGCTTGCGGACGCTTCACGATTCACAGAAACAAGTAATTACGAAATAGGAGGGTTTATATGCTTGAAAAAATTGAAAAGCCGGAAATTGTTCCTGAAGATTTAAGACCGGACGGAAAATATGGAAAATTCGTTCTGGCTCCGCTGGAACGCGGCTACGGAACAACCCTTGGCAACAGTCTCAGACGTGTTCTCCTCTCCTCAATTCCCGGTGTTGCAGTCAATTTTGTCAAGATTGACGGAGTGCATCACGAGCTTTCCACAATACCGGGCGTGAAAGAAGATGTAACAGAAATTATCCTGAGCCTGAAAGGTCTGACTGCAAAGCTTTACGGTGACGGTCCCAAGACACTGTTAATTGATGCCGAGGGCGAATGCGAAGTCACAGCGGGCGATATTGAAGCAGATTCTGAAGTGACGATTCTGCACCCGGAAATGCATATTGCAACTCTGGGCAAAGACGCAAAGCTTCATATGGAAATTACGATCGACAAAGGCAGAGGCTATGTATCGGCCGAGCGCAACAAGCAGCAGATACAGGATATGCCGCTGGATGTAATTGCCGTAGACAGCATTTATACTCCTGTTTTAAAGGTGAACTATACCGTGGAGAATACACGTCTCGGACAGGTCACCGACTATGACAAGCTCACGATGGAGGTATGGACAGACGGTACCATCTCTGCAAAAGAGGCTCTGTCACAGGCAGCCAATCTCCTCAACGAGCATCTGAAACTGTTCGTCGATTTGTCAGACGAAGCGTGCATTCCCGAAGTTCTCGTAGAGAAAGACGACAAGGGCAAGGAAAAAATCCTTGAGATGACCATTGAGGAACTTGACTTGTCGGTACGTTCTTTCAATTGCCTGAAACGTGCCGGCATCAATACGGTAGACGACTTGATTAACAAGTCCGAGGAAGAAATGATGAAAGTGCGCAATCTGGGCAAGAAGTCGTTTGATGAAGTAAAGGAGAAGCTCCAGTCGCTGGGTTTTGACCTTTCTTCGGAAGAAGACTGAGAGAATGCGCAAGACAATGAATTTTCGCAAAGGAGTTGAATACAAATGCCGGGTACAAGAAAACTGGGCAGAACTACTGCTCACAGAACCGCTATGCTCAGAGCAATGGTAACATTCCTGCTGGAAAACGGCCAGGTGGAAACAACTGTAACAAGAGCAAAAGAAGTACGCAGCGTTGCAGAAAAAATGATTACACTGGGTAAGAATACTGACCTGCACAGCAAGAGACAGGTGTATGCTTACGTGACCAAGGAATCGGTTGCCAAGAAGCTGTTCGACGAAATTTCGCCGAAGTATGCTGACCGCAAAGGCGGCTACACACAGATTATCAAGACAGGCCCCCGCCGCGGCGATGCTGCCGAAATGGCAATCATCAAGCTGGTTGACTGATTGATGTTCTGAAATTTATCAGGAAAGAAGACCGACATGCCAAAGCATGTCGGTTTTTTGCAAAGGGGAATCGAGAGAGTATGAAGAAAAAATTAATACAGGACGAGGGAACACTGCGGCTGATTCCTGCACAGAAAAAAGGCCTGCTGCGGCTTGTGTTCAGCCGCGTGGGAATTGCGGCAGTATTATTAGTTCTGGAAATTTATCTTTTGCTGATGGCCTATCACTGGTTCATCCAGTATTTTGCATGGTTCGCTGGGGCACAGTGGGTTTTTACAATCCTGATGATTTTTTATCTGTTCCGCAGCGATATGGATGCCACGGCCAAACTGACCTGGCTGATTCTGATGATGATGTTTCCGGTTCCGGCATCGATTCTGCTGTGGTTTACCGAAAAAGATATCGGTCACAGAGCCGTCAAAGCACGCATGTCCGAACTGGTGGAAGATACTAAGGGCAAACTGCTCCAGAACCCCGAAACAATCCGGAAACAGGAAATTGCAGATTCCGGAACGGATGACCTGTGCTATTATCTCAACAGAACAGGCAGTTTTCCGCTTTTTGAACATACAGAAACAACCTATTTCCCCATGGGAGAAAACATGTTCCCGGTTATGCTGGAAGAACTCCGGGCTGCTGAAAAATTTATCTTTATGGAATATTTTATTATCGAAGAAGGCCTTATGTGGGGCAGTATTCTGAAAATACTCGCCGAAAAAGCCGGGCAGGGCGTGGAAGTGCGCGTAATGTACGACGGTATGTGCGAAATGTCTACTCTGACCTCTGATTATCCTGAAAGACTAAAAAAACTGGGCATTCAATGCAAGCCTTTTTCTCCTATTGCGCCGTTTCTTTCTACGCATTATAATTACCGGGATCACAGAAAAATTCTGGTGATTGACGGGAAAACAGCGTTCAACGGCGGCGTGAATCTGGCTGATGAATATATCAATCATGTTGAACGTTTCGGCCGCTGGAAAGATACGGCCGTGATGCTCAAAGGCGAAGCCGTGCGGAGTTTTACCCTGATGTTCCTTCAGATGTGGAATCTATTGGAACCCAATGTGCAGTGGGATGCCTATCTGTCTTATGTGCCGCACGAAGCAACTGACGGCTATGTCATGCCTTACTGCGACTGTCCGCTTGACGGGCACCATGTGGGCGAAAATGTCTATATTGATATCCTCAGCCGGGCAAAAAATTATGTACACATCATGACACCCTATTTAATTCTTGATAATGAACTGGAATCGGCTTTGAAATTCGCCGCACAAAGAGGCATTGACGTGCGGCTGATTCTGCCCGGAATTCCCGATAAAAAAGCCGCTTATGCCCTCGCCAAATCGCATTATGATGCGCTTGTCCGCGCCGGTGTGAGAATCTATGAGTATATGCCCGGCTTTGTACATGCCAAAGTGTTCGTCAGCGATGACCAGAAAGCCGTTGTCGGAACAATTAATCTGGATTACCGGAGTCTGTACCATCATTTTGAATGCGCTACTTATCTGTATAAAACATCCTGCATTTTCCAGATAGAAGAAGATTTTCAGAAAACTTTGAGACAGTGCCGGGAAGTCTCTCCGGAAAGCATCAGGCATGAAAAAATTTTTTATAAAATTCTGGGAAGCATCATGAAACTGGTTGCGCCGCTGATGTGACAGCAAGACCCCTGTTCCGCACAGGGGTCAGATAATTAACCGCGTTTTTTCTTGTCTTCGTCAATCGATTTGCGCCACATGTTGGAAAGCTTCTTTCCGCTGCGCATTTCCGAGACAGATTCCGACATCGCATGGAACAGGACACTCGTGCCTGCTTTATCGGCCAGATAATCGACAGAACGGTCTGCCGAAATGCCAAGCTTTGCGCCCGTTGTGACGGCATCGATATTCGCGCCGATAAAGATAAATTCCCATCCAAGCTCTTTCTTTTCTTCAATCATAGATTTGATTTTTTTATAATTAAATTCCCGGCTTGCGTTTTCCATGCCGTCTGTTGTGATAAGAAACATGGTATGCGCCGGCACATCCTCCGGACGGGCATATTTATGAATCTGACTGATATGATTGATCGATGTGCCGACGGCATCCAGCAGGGCAGTAGAGCCGCGGACATAATAATCCTTATCTGTCAGCGGTTCAATTTTTTGCAGATCCAGACGGTCGTGCAGTGTTTCGATTTTGTCATCAAATAAAATAGTTGTGACAAAAGCTTTGCCCTCTTCTTTTTTCTGTTTTTCGATCATGCCGTTGAATCCGCCGATTGTATCTTTTTCCAGCCCGCTCATTGAACCGCTGCGGTCAAGAATAAATACCAGTTCTATAATATTATTTTCGGCCATGAAAACCGCCTCCCTTTTTGGTAAAATATTAATTTTAATTATAACATGATCTGTACAGAAATCAACATCTTTTTTTGAAAAAAATATGAATTTTTTATATTTTTTCTCCCAGTGCTTGACTTTTCTGCCAAAAAGCTTTATAATAATTAAAAATTAAAAAGGAGTTTTTGCTATGCCGGAATTTCAGGATATCTATGACATTCACAGAAATCTGACAGGTCGTACTGTGCAGAGAGGAAAACCCAGAAAAGCAGACGAATTTATTTTAGTCATTCATTTGCTGCTGTTCGATCAGCAGGGGCGTTTTCTTGTTCAGAAACGCGTGAAACATAAGGCAAGCTGGCCCGATATGTGGGATATTTCTCTCGGCGGTATTGCACAGTCGGGCGATGACAGCCGCTCTGCTGTCACCAGAGAGGCTGAGGAAGAACTGGGGCTTCATCTGGATTTTACCGACACGGAACCTATTTTTTCTTTCCGGAATTATAATATCTGGGACGATTACTGGATTGCTCAGATCGATTCTGAACATCTGGAGCTGAAGCTTCAGCCTGAAGAAGTCGCCGAGGCAAAATGGGTCACAAAACCAGAATGGGAGGAACTTCTGCATACACATCAGGTAATTCCTTATATATTTCAGTGGACTTTGTTTGAATTATATGAAAAACACTTTCCCGGTACCAGAATTTTCCCGTTCGGCTATCCGGAACAAATCCGCGGTGCCGTGTTCGATATGGACGGACTTCTGCTCGATACAGAACGCGTATGCTCGGAAGCATGGGACAAAACTGCCGAACAGTTCGGCTTTGCGGATATCCAGAAAGCAAAAATGGCCTGCATCGGCCTGAACCGTGCCGGAACACTCGAATTTTTTGAAAAAAATTATCCGGATTTTGATTATCAGAATTTTTTATCTACAGCAAGAGAATTTACCAAACAGGCTCTTGCCGTGCATGTTCCGGTCAAAGAAGGCGCGAAGGAAATTCTGGAATATTTAAAATCCAGACAAATCCGCCTGGCAGTGGCAAGCTCTACCAGAGAGGAGACAGTTCGCAAACAACTGGAAAAAGCCGGACTGCTCCAGTATTTTGACCAGATTATCGCCGGGGATATGGTTCAGAACGGCAAGCCCGATCCTGAAATTTTCTCCAAAGCCTGCGAGGCTCTTGCACTGCCGCCGGAATCCTGCATTACGTTTGAAGATTCTGTCAACGGCATCCGCAGTGCCTACAGAGCAAAGACATATCCGATTCATATTCCGGATATTCAGCCGGAAAATCAGGAAACGATTGCACTGAGCTGGAAAAAATTTTCTTCACTGACAGAAGCCAAAAAATTTCTTGAAAATTTATAATATAAAAACCCCGGCATTCTGCCGGGGCTTTTTGTATAAATTATGAATTTGTTTTTTAAAAGCTTTGTTTATAAAAAATTTACACAATTTTTCAATAAAAAATAGATAAAATCTCTTGACATTCCGGCATTTTAATTATATAATAAAATCACATACAGAAAACAAAACGTTTTCATAAAGAGGTAATCAAATTAAATTCTGGGGGAATTTATTATGAAGAATCAAAAAAAATTCAGCAGATTTGCTGCTGTCGCTGCTGTTGCTGCACTGACGGCTTCCGGCTTCGGCATTCTGCCCGAAAACGCAATCCAGACAAAAGCCGCTTCTCTGACAGGCCTGAGTGCACAGGATATCACTTCTCAGATGACAATCGGCTGGAACCTCGGCAATACACTCGATGTTGCTACAACAGGAATGAAAAGCACAACTGCTCCCGGTAAGTTCGTTACCAAATGGGGCAATCCCGAACCTACTCAGGAACTGTTCGATACTGTCAAGAATGCCGGATTCAATACTGTCAGAATTCCGACTACCTGGTATGAACATCTGGAATATGACGAAGCCAGCCAGATGTATGTCGTCAATGATGCCTGGATGGACTATGTCAAGCAGACTGTCGATTTTGCTTATCAGCAGGATATGTTCGTCATCCTGAACGTGCATCATGAAGATTTTATCAACGAAAAAATCTTTACAGATGAAACTTATGCTGTTGCCGCCAAAAAGCTGGGCGATATCTGGACACAGGTTGCTGAAACTTTTGCCGATTACGATCAGCATCTGATTTTCGAGGGTATGAACGAACCCCGTCAGACCGGAAATTCCAGTGTTCCCGAATGGGGCAACGGTACGCAGGACGGCGGCTATACAACACAGTATATCAATAATCTGAACGGCGTTTTCGTGAAAACAGTCAGAAATCAGGGTTCGGCAGAAAATCAGGAAAGACTCCTGATGCTTCCGGGTTACTGTGCTTCTTCTGATGCTACGGCTATCAGAAATATCGCAATTCCGGAGAATGCCGGAAATGTTGCACTCTCTGTTCATGCCTATCTGCCGTATTATTTCACTATGGCAAATGATGAAAAGGCAAGTCACGAATTCCCCGGAAAAAGCGGCTGGGGTGAGGATTATGAATATTCTCTCACAACGTTTTTCAATACTCTGAAACAGATTTCTGCCGAAAAAAATACGCCTGTCATCATCGGCGAATTCAGTGCTTCTGATTTCGATAATACAGAATCCAGATGCAACTGGGCAAAATCATATCTTTCCAAGGCAAAAGATGCCGGTATTCCCTGCGTTCTGTGGGATAACAATGTTGTTTCCAAAAATGACGGCGAGTCACACGGCTATGTATATCGCCTGACAAATACCTGGTATCCGCAGTCCGCTCCTGTCATTGAAGCTATGATGAGTGTTTACGGCATTACACCTACGCTTCCGGCTTATGAAGAATATGTTGCTCCGGAATTCTCATGGGATAATATTAACATCGGCGATAACTGGAAGGAACTTTATAAAACTGAACAGGGCTTTGAACTCGAAGCCTGGAAGCCTGCCATGCTGGAACAGTGGAAACAGTACATGAATCCGGATTATGATTTTGTTATGGTCTATGAAACGGCCGGAGAACCTGCTCTCGTGCTCCAGAATGATGCCAATGCAACCTGGAATTATATTTATGCTTCTGATACAGATACGCCTTTTGTAGCTGTCTTTACTTATGAAGATGCTGTCAATGCTATCGCTGATGCCGGCGTTTCTATCGAAGAAGAAGATAATCTCTATATGAGTGCAACTGCCGAACCGCTGACAGTTTACGGTATTTTTGCCGTTCCGAAAACAGGTGCGGAACAGCCTACTGAACCGGGTGTGCCTGTTCCTGAAAAGGGTGATCTGAAAATTGACGGTCAGGTAACAGTGCTGGATATTATTGCACTTCATCAGTATCTGCACGGTTCTTATCAGTTTGATGAACTGACATATCATAATGCAGATATGAATGATGACGGCATTGTCAATGTCTATGATCTGGTTCTGCTTAAGAGACAGGTACTCAATTCCAAAAACTGAAAATTTTAATACCTCCATTTTATAAAAAAAGCTTCTGCATCCTGAAAAGATGCAGAAGTTTTTTATAAATTAATATCCATTACCTGTTCAACCTGGAATAATCCGTCCCGTGTTTTCAGAATCAGACCATGAATCCGCTTGTCATATTTATTTGTAGTTTCCGCAGTACGATAAAGATATAATATCCCGTTTTGAAGTTCTAATTTTTTCTGGATATAAAATTCTTCCGGAAAATTTTCTACAGGTTCCAGCTGTGCTTTCGTGCAGAATGCCGTCTGACTGTCTCCGTAAAGAATATAGAGTGTATTAGTATCATAATCCAGATAGATCGTATTGCTTTCGGCATCGGGTACGAAATCCGGAAATTGATTATGTCCGTAAACTATTTTTTCATCCGTACAGGCAAGAGCTTCCTGCATCATGCGGTACAGATAGCCCATGGAATCAAAATCAAGAAATTCATCCGGAATTTCTGTATAATAGACAGCACCGTCCTGCATTTCCAGAACTGCGCCTGCTGTATAGCGATAATCAGAAGTCGGCGTGGAATCGGATTTTTTATAATAAGTCGTCAGAGTTTTTCCGGGTTCGGAAAGCGGAGTCTGAAACTGTATTTCCAGATTTTCAAAAGGCTTGCTTTCCGTTTTTTTCAGGGAATATCTGCTGCATTTGCCATAGCTGAAATAATAAATAAATGTGAGTTTTTTATGATCATAATCAATCAGAACAGAGCTTTTGTTCAGGGGCGTTGTCAGAATATCGACTGAAATATCATGATTGTTCTGATAAGTAATAATCTCATCGGCCTGCTGATAATATCTTCTTGCTTTGGCACATTTTATTTCTGATTCGATGGAATTTTTCGCGCAGAGCAGTGTAATTGCCAGCACACACGGAACGATATATTTCAGCATGTGCAGAATTTTCTTTCCGACAGACTTTTTCTGCTCTTTCGGCACCGTTCCGAGATTGCACAGCCAGACCGCAAAAATAAAATATCCAATCAGAAAAGCAATTGTCGTAATCAATACAAAAATTTCTGCCGCCCGACTGATGGAAAAATCAAACAATCCACCTTTTCCGAGCGAAAAGTATAAAATCAGAATTCCGGCACAGCCAAGCGCAAACACGCCCAGCAATGCCAAAATTTTTCCGATGATAATCAATACTTTTTTCATAGAATTCTCCTTTTAGATACGGCTGGAGGCAATCACTGTCACGATGACTACAGCCGCCAATGCCGCAAGACATGGGTCAGAAATCAGAATCAAAATTAATTCTTTCGGCTTTTTCCACAGTCTTGCTTTTAACAGACAGATGCTTTCCAGTATAAACAGAACAAACGGAGCATTCGTATAAATACAGAATAAAAAACCATCCAGTTTTGACAAAATGCCGATTATTCCGAAACATAAAAAGAGAAGTACAGGAACTGTAAAGAAAATCTGCAATAAAATAAAGAAAGTCTTTCTGATTTTAACATATGGCATGATATCAGGAGCCAATGCCTCTGTCAGAATGCCGGAAAGAATTCCCGTTATCAGAAACGGCAGAGAAAATATCATATCTGCTAAATTGCATCCCAGTCCTACCCAGATCAGAACACCAAGCAGTATGATGAAATTTGAAAAAAGATTCATAATCTGTCACCGCTCTTAATAGAAATAAATCAGGATAAAACCAATTGCATTAATCGCCAGATTGGCACATCCATGAACAATCCAGCTTGCCTTCATGCTGTCATAGTGATTGCAGATCATTTGCAGAAAAATTCCGACTGCGAATAATCCCACCATGCAGAAAATCAGAACAGCAGGATTCAGCCAGTGATCGATAATTCCCAGATGATACAGCGAAAACGCCGCCGCACTGAAAATAATTCCAATTCCGGGAGCTTCTTCAAATAAATGACTCAGCAGCCCCCGGAACAGCGATTCCTCCAGAAAAGAATTGATGACAGCAATATACGCAAAAACAAACAGACAGTTCTGCTTTGTCAGCTGTTCTTTTGTGACAAGATTTTCCCGGATTGACTGCAAGTCCAGATAATTTCTAATCAGATAAAAAATTCCCAGAACTCCGAAAAATACAATCAGCATGAAATAATACAGATTCCGCGCCGGTTTCATTTTACGGAAATAAATGGCATCTTTCAGCTTTTCTCTGAAAATTCCGCAGTAAACGGCAAAAATCATCATCACAGAACAAACTTTAATCAGGCTTTTAACCAGATATCCGGGGCGAAGCACCTGTTCAGTCAGATACATCACCCCGATGAAACTCAATGCTGCCAGAATGCCAAATAAAATCTTTTTCATGATTTACCACGTCCAGGTCTTGAAAAAGTCAAATTTCTTTTTAGGTTCGTCAGGATGTTCGGCATAGTATCTGTTTTTGTATTCCGTGTAGGAAGCAACAGCAATCAGGACAATTCCGGCCAGGAACAGATAAATTCCCCAGTGCAGCGATGTCCAGAATTTCCATGTCAGGCGCAGTGTCGTCAGGAACAGCACGGCAAATCCCAGAGTGAACCAGCGGAGCTTCTTGACTGAAAAGCTTCCCATCAGTATGATGAAACTGAATACCATCAGCAGAATTGCATCCGAGGCATTCTTGAAATTCAGGCTTACAACCAGCAGACAGAACATCGTGAAACAATACATGGCAAATCTTGCTTTATGCACATTGTCTTTCTGCTTTTCCGGAAGAATCCAGAGCAGTGACAGGATAAATAAATGAAACGGCAGCAGATATAACAGCACCTGCGGAGTTTTCATTTCGCTGTCGTGCAGAGCTGTGAAAATCTCGAACGGATCGCTAACGTTATGAAAGAAAATCGTCAGACAGCTGAACGCCGAAGCCATCAGAGTCGGGATAAATCTGTTCTGCACTCTTCCAATATATAACAGAGAATAAACGGCCAGAAACAGACAAATCAAAATAGAAGGATGCCAGTCAATCGTGAACGCTGCCCCGAATACAGGAAGAATTCCGGCTAATAATGCCCAGTCGGTCTGATTTTTTCCGTCTTCATGAACTGCAAATTTCGGAACCAGAAATCTGCCCATCAGGGCATAGACCACCAGCAGAGCTAAATATAATATCACATTTACCAGTACAGAATCATTCTGATCAATCAGATTCACGGCTGTGATAAAAGACATAATCAGCTGAGGAATCGCGGGAGCATTGATATCTTTTCGCAGAAAACCGCCGGCAAAAATCAGCAGCAGCACACAGAGCAGAATGCCAAAGCCTTTTGATGTACTATCAATCAGATAGCTGACTAATGCAATAATCGAAATTAAAATAGATTCTGTTTCCAGATAGGGGCGTGTTGCATTTGCTCTTAACTCCATCCGGAACAGGAATGTTTCCGTCAGATAAAGCAGTCCGCAGATGCCAAGTGTCAGAATCCATGCGGAATCTTCTTCCATCACCTGCGAAAGCGTCGCTTGCAGTACCGGAGTCAGAAAAGCAAGAAATCCCCATGCACAGCATCTTTCCAGTACAAAACGCCATGTTCTGCCGGCATAGATCATGCCGCCAAGCATTCCGCCTGCACACATCCAAAGCAGTGCAAGATTGGCATTTTCCAGATTCAGCAGAAGAACTCCTGCACTCGTCAGAATTGCTGTCACAAGCGGCCAGAGTTTTCTTCTGATAACTGCCTGTGCAAGCAAAATCAAAGCAGAAATAATAAATTCAAATATCAGCAGATTGCCTTCGGTTTCTTCATGAGATTTCAGAACTGAAGTGCAGTACATCTGAACAAATAACAGGCTTACTGTCAAAGTCAGAAAAGAGGCATCTTCCGGAAGCGGATTTTTTTCGCTCCTGGCAAAATAAATCGCGCCCAGCAGCAAAAGCACATATGTCAGAAAGAGTGTGCCGGTATTTTTCCCGGAAAGCGAATCTACACCAGCTGTCAGAATCACAGGAATGCTGAACAGCAATCCGGCTTTGCTGTAAGTTTTTGTGAGTTCCGTCCGGAGTTTCGGCATTTGCTGTAAATTCATCAGAATGATGGCACTCATGCCGGCTATGAAATAAAAAGCATGGCGTTCACTGTAGACCTGGAAAAATTGCGCTGTCAGATAGCCGGAAATATATAATCCCATTGCTGTTCCGAAAATTCCGGCATGGAAATTGTTCTTGATAAAACGATAATTGCAGAATAAAACCGATGTCACAAGTGCCGAACATGCAGTAAGAATAAATTCCGCAGCAGAAATATGTTCTGCTTCTGCCGTAAGAAATGCAGATGCCAGAAAATGAATCTGTGCTGTCAGTGCGGCAATGTACAGATAACAGGGAATCGCCTTTGTCACATAAGATTTTTCATGCCCCCTGAGATACCGTTCACACAGCACCGTCGCGCCGATAATATAGGCAAGTATCAGGATATTATTCAGAAATGTTCCCCAGAAAATATTCAGCGAAATCAGGAAAGTTTCCTTGATAAATGCCGTGAAGGAATACCATGCGCCGATTGTTCCGGACAGCGACAGCCATACAAGAATTGTATTTTTATAATTCTTCTGCCCTAAGAACGTCGAGCCGGATATGCTCAGGAAAATCACCGACCAGAGCAGTGATGCCCCCTCGCCATCGAAAGAAAACCATTCGCCCAGCAATTGAAATACGCCGATTCCGCCCAGTGCCAGCGGAAGAAAAATACATCCCAGAATGTAAAAGGCAAGTCCCGTTTTCTGTAATTTGAACACCCGTTCGGCCAGTACATTCGCACCAAATGCAATCAGACTCGCCGATAACAGGCTGATTGCCCGTACTGCATCCGGAAGTGTATCCCAGGTATTCGTCAGGAAAATAATGCCGCCCAGAAACAGGAAAATTACACCCGCAGTCAGCAGCAGAGGAATCGGACTGAAAGGCTGTTTCGGTTTTTTCTGCTTCGGCGGCGTGATGACAGGAGCCGAAGAACGATAGTAATTCTGATACTCTGAATTCTGCCGGTAAAGATTGGCGTTGTTTTCCTCCTGATAAGGATGCAGATTCGGATTCCCGTAAAGCCGGGAATAATCATCAGGATGAGAATGATCCGGTTCATAAGGATTCTGATTCATACTGATTCCTCCTTTTTTGGATTATGTTACTAGTTAGTACGGTTTGCAGTGCAAAAAATTACGGAAAATAATCAACAAATTTTGCGAATCTTTTTTGTACAGGAATCACAAAAGCAGAGTATCCGGAAATACTCTGCTTTATGATAATTCAGATATGCATTTTTATTTAATCATGTACAATAACAGGAAGGCCGTCTTCAATGTTATTATACAGATTCTGTGCTTCTGACCAGCGCATGTTCAGACAGCCGTGCGAGCCATTATAACGATAAATCGTTCCGCCGTAGGCACCTCTGGAAAGATCGTGGAATCCGCAGCCCATGTAATTGAACGGCATCCAGAAATCCACCCACTGTTCATAGCCCTGTACGGCGTAGGTACCCAGTACTTTGCCTTTGACATGGCCGACAATCTGACAGATGCCGCGCGGCGTGCGGCGGCTGGGGTCTGTTTCTGTACCGGAGACAATATCATAATCCATGATGACTTCATTATTCCGGTAATACCAGAAATGCTGTGCGGAAATATCCACTTCAATATAAGTCGTGCCGATATCGTCCGTCTGACGGGTGTAGCCTTTGCCCCATGCAGTATAAGTCGGTTCCACTACAACAGGATCGCCCTGCTGGATTAAATCAATAATCTGACTGACGGTTGCTTTCTGATCAATCTGCCAGCCGTAACAGCTTGCATTTGTCCACGGAACGGTAATCCATCCGTCGAGCGTTGCATAAAATTCGTGATCTTTGCCGTAAGTATCAGTTTCATCTGCCATTTCCGAGACGAATTCTGCAATGGCTTCCTGATTCAGCGGAATGTCATGGCCGGAAGTGGTCACAAACGAACCGTCTTCTTTTTGCATCATCCAGCTGATGATAGTATCGTTATCCAGAAGTTTTTTTCTGTCGTCAAAATCGAATGTAATATTGCAGTTTGCATATTTATTATAGACTTTCAGATCTTCTTCCAGATCGGAAACTGTAATTTTGGCGCGGTAGTCATCATAGCAGCCGGAATCTTCCATATTGAGTGTATTTTTCCCGGCACTGAGCTGTTCCATTACATAATTGATCAGCTTATTAGTGTCAAACTTATCGCCGAGGGTTTCCGGCTGGATTTCAAATTTTCCGGAATCTGTGCGGATAATTTTCGCATTTTGGGAAACTTCACTGCCCCAGTCATAGCTCTGGATTAAATTTCTGAGATCTTCTTCAGAATAAGTATAATCATATTTAACAGCATATTCCGAGCTTTTGAATAATTTTGTCACCCAGTTGAAGTTGCCTTCGTTGGCGGCCTCGTTCAGTGCGCCGGAGGGAAGCGTATATTCTGCTTTGAAATCGGATGCTGCAAAAACAGCTTCTTCGCCTTTGGGCGTAATCAAAGTCAGATCTTTGACTTCTTTTTCTTTCAGCAGAGCATTATGTGCTTCTTCGGTTGTCATACCGGCTACTGAAAGTGAATTGATATAAGTACGCGGCAGGAATTTTCCCTGATAGCTGACAGCTCCGATAAAATAAGCTGCAATCAGTGCGCCGGCACAGCCTGCGCCAATCAGAACCCCGGTTTTGACTCCGGAACGTCTTTTTTTCTTGACAGAAGCTGTTTTTTCCGGCTGTGTTTCCTGTTCCGGGGGCTGTTCCGGAGTTATTGTTTCTTCCGGCTGTGGGGCAGGGCGTTCTGCTACAGCAACAGCAGTCTGTGCGGCAGCTTCTTCTTTTGGGAATGCTGCTGTCTCAGAAACTGCGACAGATTTTACTCTTACTTTTTTGGTCTGGGATTCCTGTCCGGCAGGAGCGGCAGGTTCAGAGGCAGCTTCACTATTATTGGCTGCGAGTGCTTCGCGGATTTTTGCCATTTTCTGCTTCTGAATTTCTGCAATGCGCTTTTGCATTTCTGATTCTGGTGCAGGCATTGCGGAGCCGGAAGATGCGGCGGCTTGTCTGGTCTCGTTTTCGCGTACCAGACTGTCAGCCAGTGAACCGGAAACACCAATGGCTTCCAGAATTTCCGCAGCGGACATTTTGGAAGCATCTAATTTTTCAGCAGTTTTTTCTTTCTGCTCTTTGTTGTCTTGATTTTGCAAAATGCCTCATTCCTTTCTTATTTTGCAAAGCCGGGTTTTCTGATGCGGCTGTATTTTTATCTGTTGCCTAGTTTCTAGTATACCACATTCTTCGGCACAAATAAATGAATAATAAGTTACAATTTGATAACAATTTGTTGGCTTTTTGATACTTTTTATCTTTTGGGAAAAAATATGTATTTCCCAACAGGAAGAATTGACATTTTCTCTAAAATATGTTATACTGAAAAAAATGAAAGGAGCTGATGTATTTTATGATTCAGCCTGTTTTTTCTTCGGCAGAAATTCTTCTTCCGTGGTGGGATGAAGATGTCTGTCAAAAAAACTGGAGCGTGATCGCCTGCGATCAGTTTACCAGTTCGCCGGAATACTGGAATCAGGCAGAACAGCTGACAGCCGGTTCGCCGTCTTCGCTGGATCTGATTCTGCCGGAAATTTATCTGAATCAGCCGGATCTGGAAGGCAGAATTCAGAAAATTCATCAAACAATGACAGAATATTGGGATAATTTTTTGTTCCGTGTGTATCCGGATGCAATGGTCTATACAGAACGTGTACAGAGCAACGGAATTTTAAGATGCGGTATCGTCGGCAAAATCGATCTGGAAGCTTATGATTATCATCCGGGGAGCAGTTCTCCTGTCAGAGCAACAGAAGCTACGGTTTTAGAACGAATTCCTCCCAGAATGAAAGTCAGGGAACATGCTATGCTGGAATTGCCGCATATTATGATTTTTATCAACGATGCCGAATGCTCTGTGATAGAATCCTGTGCCGCACAGAAAGCAGAAATGCAGAAACTCTATGATACAGATCTGATGCTCGGCGGCGGTCATCTGACAGGATATCTGGTCAGCCCGGAACAGCAGAAAGCATTTTTGCAGCGGCTGGATACGCTTCTGGATTCTGCCGGCAGTCTGCAATTTGCAATGGGTGACGGCAATCACTCGCTTGCTACCGCAAAAGCCTGCTATGAAGCATTAAAGCAGAAGCATCCGGATATTGATTTTTCTGACCATCCGGCAAGATATGCCCTGGCAGAACTTGTCAATCTGCACAGCCCGGCATTTGAATTCAAGGCAATCCACAGAATTATTACAGAAACAGATACGGAAATTTTAATGCAGTATCTTGAGAAAAATCTGGCACTCTCTTCCGAACCGGCAGAGCAGTATTTCACAGTAATCCGGGAAGGTCAGAAGCAGATTTATTATATCCATCAGCCCTGTGCTTCGCTTGCCGTGGGCAGTCTCCAGAATCAGCTGGATGCCTGGCTGAAAGAAAATCCCGGAAAAATTGATTATATCCACGGAGAACAGACTGTCGCCCGACTTGCACAGCACCCCGGCAATATCGGCTTTCTGCTTCCGGATATGAATAAAAACCTGCTGTTCCCCAGCGTGGAACAGGACGGCGTACTGCCCAGAAAAACTTTCTCTACAGGACTGGCAGAAGATAAACGCTATTATATGGAATGCAGAAGAATCAGATAATCTAAAAAATTTTTTCAAAAAATTTCTAAAAAAGTCTTGATTTCTCAAAAGAAATGTGCTATAATAATATTATGCTAATATGCTGAAGATGTGAAAAGGCCGGAAACAAACTCCGGTCTTTCGTTTTGCAGTACAAAATCAGGAAAGGCAGGTAATGTATAAAATCATGAAACTGAAACATTTCGGCAGTACCGAACAGAAAATCTATGATCTGATTGCACCGGTCGTCAGCAGTCTGGGCTATCTTATCTGGGATGTCCGCTACGAAAAAGAAGGCGCATCATGGTATCTGCGCATTTTTATCGACAGCGAAACAGATACTGTCAGCATTAATGACTGCGAAAAAGTCACGGCTCCCGTCAGCGATCTGCTTGACGAAAAAGACCCCATCGCACAAAGCTATATTCTGGAAGTCAGCTCTCCCGGTCTGGAGGCCGATCTTGTCAGAGAAAGCCATTTCGATGCCTGTCTCGGCTGTGAAGTCCGCGCCAGAGGCTTCCGCAGTTTTGAAAACGGCAGCCGCGAAATAATCGGCGTACTGACAGACTGGAATAAAAATGCAATTACTTTGCAGACTCCTGAACAGACACTGGAACTCCCGTTTTCGGCATTGACATTCGTCAAACTGTATTTTGAATTTGATTAATTTTTATTTATTGGAGGAATCTGAAAAAATGGACAGCAA
>DFJS01000034.1 GCA_002373165.1 Ruminococcus sp. UBA3665 | reverse complement strand
ACCCTCATTCTTCCAGCTGGGAATTGTGCAAAGGCAGAATCAATAACGGAGAAATCGGCTGTATGGTGCTCGGCAGCTGGGCAATTTCTCAGATGCAGATGGCCGGCGAACATGGCGGGGATATCAGCTATATGCCCTTCCCTATCTCCATTCAGGGAAAACAGTACGCACTTGCAAGCAGTAATTACTGCTACGGAATCAGTAAAGATTTAAGCGATGAAAAACGGCTGGCTTCTATGATTTTTGTGAAGTATTTAGTGGACGAATCAAAATATGATTTCCATAACAGCAGCATACCAGTCCTGAAAACAAATGAATATCCCGACATCTTAGGCAATTTTGACGGTGTAAATCTTGTGACAAATGCCACAATCAGTGAAAAGTTTGAAAAAATAAGCCGCGCTACCGTCGGTGTGAATTATGATTCCAAACACCTGGAAAATCTTATTGATGCCGCAATAAACCGTGATTCCTTTGATGAACTCATGAATAGCTGGAATGATGCTTGGGAGGCTGCATTGCAATCTGAGGAGTGAATGCGCATGGCACAGAATTTTGTCAACAAATTTTTGATCGCATCTGTTGTTTTAAGCAGTATTGTAGGCGTAACCGGTGTCATCTACAGCATAGGCACTTTGAATATAGAAAAAGATAACTGCTATGCTACTCTGTTAAGTACAACAGATGAGGCCTGTTCCAAAATTGAAAGTAATTTTAAAAACGACAAAGCATCTTTAAGAATGCTCGCTAAAGTAATAGGCCAGTCTGAAGATCTGGAATCCAATGAAGTCAATAATCAGATGGGTACTTATGCAGTAAATAATTATATCACTAATATTGCCATTCTCAATGCGGATAACAGGATATTGCAGTCAAGACATGTAAATGTGGAAAATAATGTCATATCTTTTCAGGAAGAAATCGCAAAAGGAGAACATATCAGCAATTTACAGCCCTCCACGTTCCTGAAAGATAAATATGTATTAAGAAATTATATCCCTATCGGCGGCGGCAGCGGTACAAGAGGCTTATTATTCACAGAATTGGATGTCGATGCTCTGGTAAAAGCATGGGCACCCAGTATCTACGAAGGACAGACTGCTTTCTGCATTGCAGACAGAAATACAGAAGAAATTGTCGTGAATGGCTGGGATCATGATTATCAAACCATATCTGATATCCAGAATCAGGCGATTATCAACGGCATTAAAAATAAAGAAGAAGGCTATTCTGAAATTACATTAAACAATGAATCTTATCTGATTACTTATAAGCCCATGAATATCGAAAACTGGGATTTTATCATCATTGTGAAATCAGATATCGTATTGTCACCTGCCAAAAAAATCAATGTCAATTTAATGCATTGGCTGCTGTCATGTATGATTATTTTCATTATCTATCTGGCATGGATTATGAGATGCAATCTTGTGGCCATAAAAGAAGCAAAGGAAAATGCCAATAAAGATGCTCTGACAGGTCTGCTGAACAGAAACAGCTATGAAGAATATTGCTCTGACTACAGCAATGGCGAAATCCGGTGCATTTATATCGATGTGAACGGTCTGCATGAAATTAATAACGAAAAAGGTCACGCCGCAGGAGATATGATGCTGCAATTTGTCGCAGATATTTTAAGAGATTCTTTTAAAAATGAAAAAATATTCAGAATCGGCGGCGATGAGTTTCTGATATTCAGTCATGAAACAATTGCAGTTTTGAATACTATCATGCAGACGATAGATTCTGAAATTGTATCCTGCAATTATCATATTTCATACGGTCTGTCAGAAGGCGAAGACTTAAAAAATGTCATAAAGCAAGCGGAAATTCTGATGTATGCTATGAAAAAAGAATATTATGAAAAACTCGGCAAAGAAGTCAGAAATAAACCGGATGTACTGTAATTGCAGTACGTCCGGTTTTGAATTTATTCTGCAAAAACTTCTCCCAAATCGCATGAAATACAGCAGTCCGGAAGGCTGATTGTCAGCATGGCGTGATAATTCTGCTGTTCCGTCAGGTCAGAAAGCGGAATATATAACGACCAGCCGTTGTCAAGAATTGTTTCAGATTCTAATTTATCGGCTTCATAGCAGTTATACGCCCTGTAAGAAAGCGCATTGCCGGAATCATCCGTCAGTGTGACAAGATATTCCGGTGCAGAGGTCAGATTTTCGGGCAGTTCTGCCGTGCCGTACAATTGCAGATAAGTCGAGCCGTTCTGGTCTGTGAACATGTCGGCACTGCCCTGCGAATCGGCTTCCGGAACAGAATCTGCTTTCAGTGCACCGTGCATAGGAGCTTCTTTCTGCATCCATGCGATATTTCTTTCCACAATCTCAAGAATTACAACATCAAAATGTGTCATTTCCAGATTATAAAGCGGATTTGGCCTTGCTCTGGAATATCTTGCTGTCTGGAAATTCTGCGAAAAATAGGGTATGATCGCCGCGCCGAACGAATCGCGGAACATCAGGAGCGAACCCGTTCCGGACGGGCTGACGGTATTAATTGTAATATCATCAGAATTCAGATAATGCCCCTGATAAAGATAATCAAAATTGATATCATAGATATGATTTTCATCCAGAACGCCGGAATCCGGAAAGAGCATTTTCTGCAAATCGCCTTCCCAGTTCTGTTCGATATGATATTGCGCGTCGGCATAGTGGTTATATTCCAGACCGGTTGCATCCATCATGGCACGATAGCCGATTAATGCACCGGTATTGTTCCAGTGTGTATCCTGCTTATGATAGAACGGTTCAGGCATCATATCATATTTCGCACAATCATAAAAATATGACCGGAGATAGACATCATTCACCGTACTTGTTTCCAGCGCAGAATGCAGATTCCAATAATTATTACAGAAATCATTATGATAATAATTATCCGGCATATATTCGTCATAGACAGAATTTTTATTCGGCACGACGGCAAGCACAAACTGACTGTCTTTGCTCTCGGCATATTCTTTCATCATTTCGAGATTATGCACGATATTCCGGATGCCGAGTTCCGAGACGGTTGCCCGTCCGATAAAGTCATTGACTGTCGGTGTATAGAACAGCCAGCCGTTTTTTCCGATAATGACATCATCCTCAGCAGAGACATGCAGCAAATCGGCTTTCAGCTGGCTGTCAATACTGACGAGATTCTGCCGGAAGCCGAAATGGTCAGAGACATAAGCCTGAAATTCACTGCTCCAGTTCTGATTGAAATTGCCGTCCTCGTCTTTGAAAGACGGCATTTCGGCGAGCTTGCGGTTTTCGGCGGTGCTGTCATCGGATTTTTGCAGGAGCATCGCGCCCGGAACGGCGCAGACTGCGAAAAATAAAATACTATAAATCAGATATGCAATTTTTTTCAAGCTCCGCACCTCCTCAGAAATTCAGATAGATAAACGGGCTGTATGTTCCGGCTGACAAGTACAGCAGACACAGAAACAGCAGTCCCAGCGACCCAAGATAAGAAATCACCTGCAAGCCGGATTTTGCCTTTTCGGATTTGAAACATCCGGCAAGTTTATTTTTCACGGGCATCGACAGAATCACGGCAAATATCATCGTGATGACAAATAAGCTGTGAAACTCTTTCAGGAACAGGCTTATGCCGATTTTCTGATAATATTCGTCCGCTGTGCCGAATCCGAACATTGTCCGCCAGAAATGCAGCCCCTGACTCAGATCAGAAGCCCGGAAAATCGTAAAGCAGAGAATCACAGCAAGCATGGTATATCCATGACTGATAATTTTCAGGAAGATATTTTTCTGCATTTTCTTCACGGGAATGATATCATAGCTTTCGAGCATCAGAAAACCGCCGTTAAGCAGTCCCCAGATGACAAACGTCCAGTTTGCGCCGTGCCATAGTCCTGTAAAGAAAAACACAATCCATTTGTTGATGACGGTTCTCCCCTTGCCTTTTCGATTGCCGCCCAGCGGAAAATATAAGTATTCTTTAAACCATGTAGAAACTGAAATATGCCATCTTCTCCAGAATTCTGTCATATTGGCCGATATATAGGGATAGTTGAAATTTTCTTTGAACTCGAATCCGAACATCTGCCCTAATCCGATTGCCATATCGCTGTAACCGCTGAAATCGAAATAAATCTGAAGCGTATAGCAGACTGCGCCCAGCCATGCCAGCGGACAAATCAGTTCTGATTTTTCCAGACCGAAAACATGATCTGCTGCAATGCTGACTGTATCGGCAATGAGTAATTTTTTGGATAATCCATAGATAAATCTTTTGATGCCGTGTGCAGTCTGTTCCGGACGGAATTTCCGGACAGCAAGCTGTTCTTCGATATCTTTGTATTTCACAATCGGCCCTGCAATCAGCTGCGGAAAGAACGTGATATATAATAATAACCGGAAGAAATTTTTCTGGATTTGAATATCGCCCCTGTAGACATCGATCACATAGGACATTGCCTGAAATGTGAAAAACGAAATGCCAATCGGCAGAGGAATTTCCGGCACTGGCAGATTCACAAACGGCAGAACATTCAGAATGCTGACGAAAAATCCGGCGTATTTATATACAGCCAGCAAGCCGAGATTCCAGATAATAGAAATAACCAGACTGATTTTTTTAAGTTTTTCTTTCTGCATCATCAGGCCTAAGCCGTAATTGCACAGAATTGAAATCAGCATCAGGAAAACAACAAACGGTTCGCCGAATGCGTAAAATATCACACTTGCCAGAATCAGCAGGGCGTTTTTGACATGCCGTTCCGGAATCAGATAGTATAACGCCAGTACAACAGGCAGAAACAGAAATAAAAATACGGTACTGCTGAAAACCATATTTTTTGCATACCTCCTTACATAAAGACAGGAGTGCCGTCTGCACAGCACCCCTGTACGGAATTTTATGCTTTTTATGATAAATCTTTATTATAGCTGATACTCATGACATTACCGCCTGCGGCAATGACAAGAATATTACAGCCGTTGCCCATATCGAACATTTTTTCGCCGTCGAATGTCGCAGATGAACCGATATCCAGTCCGCTGACCGAAACAATGCCCGGCGAGCTGATGTCAATACTGTAAATCATGTAATTATCATTCTGATTCCAGACATAGAGAGTCATATCGTCATAATAATAATTAATATTTTCGCCGTCGCCGTAGCAGCTGGGCGCGGATTCTTCAAAATTCGGCTTGACAGCATCGATAAACGCTTTTGCACTTTCGCCGACGGTCAGAGCATGTCCGTGATAATCAATTGTCATAGACAGTACATCGTCATGCTGTTCCGCTTCTGTAGCCGGTTCTGTTGCAACGGCATCCGGGTCAGGAGCATCGATATTGATTACATCGGCTTCTGTGACGACAACTACCTGTTCGGGAACATCAGGTGTATATTCCTCTTCCTGTGCAGGTTCTTCCGCAGGAGCGGCAGGTTCTTCGGCCTGCTGTGCGGCCTGTGTTTCGGCAGCGGCTGTGGCGGCCGGGCTGACAGCGGTTGTTGTGGCCGCCGCTTCAGAAACAGCAGTGCTGGCCTTTGCCGTTTCGGTTTCTGATTCCGGAACAGTTTCAGAATCAGCAGTTTCTTCCTGCTGAGTATCTGACTGCGTTTCGGCAGATGTTTCTTTTTCAGATTTTGTTTCTTTCTGAGTTTCGGCTTCTGTAGAGACTGCCTTTGTTTCTTCCTGAATGGCTGCACTGTTTTCGGCAGTCTGTGCAGCTTCTTCCTGTTTTCCGCATCCTGCCGCAGCACCTGTCAGAGCCGCACAGAGCAGAATGCACATGATCTGTTTTGTATGTTTCATCATAAATCTAGCTCCTTACTGATATTTCGGGGTAACATAACCCAGGAATGTATAATTTCCGGCGGCGATGATGCTGCTCCAGCTGTAGGCATTATAGCCGTTGGTGCAGTCATAGTTGATCCATCCGCCGTTGAGATATACCTGATTCCAGTAATGATCGCCGCTGCCGTGGGTAGCATGGACAATGCGGCAGGTATAGCCTGCTTCCTGCAAGATGAAATCCATTTTAGCGGCCATATAATAGCATACGCCGTAATAATGCGTAAAGGCATAATCGACGTAATACAGCCAGCCGTTCGCCTGAATCTGAGAAAGCGTTCTTGTCGATTCAATATATTTATATCTGTTAGTCGAACGCATATAGCTGTAAATCGAGCTGACGGAAGAGCCGTACTGATTCAGGGCATTTTGTGCGCGTTGTTTATTCAGGGCTAATTTTCCGGATATGGCAATGCCGTCAGAACCGAGATAGACACCGTCGATTGTGGTATTTTTAGCCATAGTGCCGTTATTGGGATAGAAATAATATTTATTTCCGCCGATTGTCGCCCAGCCGGTAGTCATTACGCCGCTGATGTTGAAATAATATCTGTAACCGCTGATAGTCTGCCAGCCGGTCAGACGAACGCCGGAACTGTTCAGATAATACGTCACGTTATTCAGAACAAGCCAGCCTTTCTGCATGGTACCGTTACTGGGGCTGAAATAATAAGTATCTTCCCCGATTGTTGTCCATCCTGTAGACATCACGCCGTCCGGCTGGAAGTAGTAAATATACCCTGTCAGGTTCTGCCAGCCGGTCAGGCAGTCGCCTTTCAGTCCCAGATAGTAAGTTTTGCCGTCCACGACAAGCCATGTTCTTTTTTGTTTGATGCCATTGCTGCCCATATAGTAGCGCAGACCGTCTACTGTTACAAATCCTGTGGCCATAGAGCCGTCCGGATTCAGATAATATTCGCTGTCATTCAGTGTCAGCCATCCGGTTTGCAGAATGCCGGATTCGTCAAAATAATAATCTTTGTTGTTGATTGTTCTCCAGCCCAGGGCAGGAATGCCGTCTTCATCCAGATAGCAGCGATCCTGTCCGCGGGAAATCCAGCCGGAATACCGTTCTCCTGTTTCCGGAAGGAAATAATACTGCAAGCCTTCGATTGTCTGCCAGCCTTTGAGAGGAAGACCGTTTTCATCCAGATAGTAGACTTTTTCGTCCGCACTGAACCAGCCGTCACGCTGTAAGGCACCATCCGGACTGAAATAATAAGTCTTGTCATAAACAGTCTGCCAGCCGTCTTTGAGGAAAACACCGTTTTCGTCAAAATAATAAGTAATATTGTCGATATCTGCCCAGCCGCTGCGGTACTGAGTGCCTTCCTGATTGAAATAATAAACAGCATTGTCAATCTGATTCCAGCCTGTTTTGAGGCCTTCACTGCGTGTCTGATAACAGAAAGTATCTTCAATCTGATTCCAGCCTTCCCGGAAAGAACCGTCTTCGCCGAACCAGTACAGATGACCGTCAACTGTCTGACGGCCTGTCAGCAGAATGCCGGATGCATCAAAATAATATTCTGCATCATCAATCTGATTCCAGCCTGTTTTAAGGCCATCGGCCTGTGTCTGATAATAAATATTTTCATCAGTCTGATTCCAGCCTTCCCGGAAAGAACCGTCTTCGCCGAACCAGTACAGATGACCGTCAACTGTCTGACGGCCTGTCAGCAGAACGCCGGATGCATCAAAATAATATTCTGCATCGTCAATCTGATTCCAGCCTGTTTTGAGGCCGCCGGCCTGTGTCTGATAATAAATATTTTCATCAGTCTGATTCCAGCCTTCCCGGAAAGAACCGTCTTCGCCGAACCAGTAATTTTTATTCTGAATTTTTTGCCAGCCTTTCAGCATGGCATAATCATTCTGATTCAGATAATATTGCTTTCCGTCAGCCGAAATCCAGCCGGATTTTAAGGCATAATCCTCTCCGGCGTAATAAGTTTCCCCTGCGGCATCCTGAAACAGCCCTTTCTGGAGTATGCCGTTTTCATCTGCATAATAGCAGGCATAGCCCAGCGGATGAGATTCTTTTCCTGCGCCGGCCTGTGCGGCATAAGTCAGAATCATAGCGGCATCGGCGGCACTGATATTGGAATCGTTATCGATATCGGCATATTTTACCGCATTTTCGGCGGCCTGATAATCCGGAAACTGCTCCAGCAGAATATCCTGTGCCGCGGATGTTCCTGTTCCGGCCTGTGCGGCCGCTTTGAGAACTCCGGCGGCATCGACGGCATCAATTGCAGTATCCTGATTGACATCGCCGAGGGCATAGTCCGGCTGAAGGCTGAATTTTCCTGTTATTTTCTGATTCTCATGCTGATAGCAGGCATTTCCGTCGGCATCCTGTTCAAATGCGGTACGTTCGGAAAATGTAAAAGCCTGAGTCTCTTCTGCCTGTGCGGCCGCCGGAACGGTCAGTCCTGCGGCAATCAGCAAACCGCAGAAGCAGGCAATTTTTCTTGATTTTTTCATTGTCATACTCCCCTGTAATTGAGTTCGGATAATTCAACAGAGTACATTATATCATATTTCGGCATAATTTACAAGATATTTCTATATTTTTCGGCAGTTCGCACAAAAACGGAAGGAAAATGCCTGTATAAATTAAATATCAGTCAGGGAGATTCTGTCAAAATGATTAATTTTGTGTATCACACACCAAAATTTTCATAAAAAACATCTTTACTAAATTTCATAAAAAATCAAATCTGAATTTGTGAAAAGTCTACTGATTTTTGATTTTGAACTTGTGAAATTAAAAAACGTGAGTTCGATGGAAAAAATCAGTCAACAAGGCATAAAATACCATTAGGTATATCAGAAACGGCACAGATAGAAGGCTTTTTGGGTAAAAGAGAATAAGCAGCCAGTGCAGATACAAGATTCACAAGGAAATTAGTAATGCTGCGAT
>DFJS01000050.1 GCA_002373165.1 Ruminococcus sp. UBA3665 | reverse complement strand
TTGTCAAGCAGATTTATGTACAAAATAAGCTCGTGAATTTTGTGGTAAAATAACAAAGTTTGTGTAATCTGAAAAATCCTATTGACAAACCGGAGCTTGTATGCTATAATAAATATATGCCATTCGTAAAAATATAATGAAAATTTATGAAGGTAACCGGTTGAAAACTAATTCCCGCAAGGGTTTAGTATACTGTCTGTTTTCCGCAGACAGAACCTCTGGGTAAAGGGAGGGAATCAGAAATGGCAGAAGTTCGTGTTGGCAAGAATGAATCTCTGGATACTGCTTTAAAGCGTTTTAAGAGAACTTGCGCCAGAGACGGCGTAATTGCTGAAGTTCGTAAAAGAGAACATTACGAAAAACCTTCGGTAAAACGCAAGAAAAAGTCTGAGGCTGCTCGCAAGCGCAAGTATTAATTAGCTACTGATGAAATGCAGGGGTGTGCCGTGTGGTGCGCCCCTGCTTTTTCAGGTACCGAAAGGAAGGTGTTCGCTGTGTTTCAGACCGGCATTGCCGTCAGGTCAGTGTGCGATATTACCCCCGCTCTGCTCCGGAGCATCGGGGTCAGAGGACTGCTGCTGGATATCGACAACACCCTGACAACACATGATAATCCCGAACCGGCCGCCGGTGTTGCGGAATGGGTCGCACTGATGAAACAGTCCGGCATTCAGCTGCGGCTGATCTCGAATAATCATGAACCGAGAGTCGCGCCGTTTGCCAAAAAGCTGGGCATACCATGCATCTGCGAAAGCTGGAAGCCCCTGGGCAAAGGGTTCCGCACGGCCATGAAACAAATGCATCTGCCGAAAGAACAGCTCTGTGTGGTCGGCGATCAGATTTATACAGATATCTGGGGCGCAAATCTGTTCCGGGTCAGGAGCATCTATGTCCGGCCAATTCAGCGCGAATCCTGGAAAGGCCACGAGTTCCTGTGTGTCAAGCGCGTACTGGAACTGCCGTTCCTGCCGAAAAGCTATGAATATCTTCCGGCCAAAAACAAAAAAGAAAGCAAGTGAACCCAATGAAAAAAATTTTAATTATGCATGGGCCGAATCTGAATCTGCTCGGCGAACGCGAACCCGGCATCTACGGCGATACTAATTTTGAGACTGTAAACCGGCATCTGCTGGAATTTGCCGCAGAACTGGGCATGGAAGCCGAAATTTTCCAGTCCAATCACGAAGGCGAACTGATTGACAGACTCCATGCGGCAAGAAAAGAATTCGGCGGCGTGGTACTCAATGCCGGAGCGTATACGCATTACAGCTATGCAATCGCGGATGCCATCAAGGCAATTAAAATTCCGGTCATCGAAGTGCATATCAGCAATATTTTCGCCCGCGATGCATTCCGGTCAAATTCTGTGATTGCGCCCGTCTGCGCCGGAAGCATTTCCGGGTTCGGACTGTTAAGCTACGATCTGGCCGTCAGAGCTTTATCGGAGATGATAGAATCATGACAGAACAGCGTATTCAGAATTTAATAAAATTATTGCAGGGCAAGGCCGACTGTGCCCTGATTACGGATGATATCAACAGAAGATATCTCACAGGCATGAAGTCCTCGGCAGGGTATGTGCTGGTCTTCCCGGAACAGAGCTATTTGCTGATTGACTTCCGGTATATCGAAAAAGCACGCGAAGTCGTGAAGCACTGCGAAGTCATCGAACAGCAAAGCGGCGTGTTCCGGCAGTTTGACGAGCTGTTCCGGAAACATCATGCGAAAACCATCGCTGTCGAAGCACAGAGCCTGACAGTTCAGAGATGTGAAAATCTGAAAAATCACATGAAAAATTATGAGTTTCTGACAGATAATACATTAAGTCAGGCACTCTATGACCTGCGGACTGTGAAATCATCCGAAGAATTGACTAAAATCAAGGCCGCCCAGAAAATCGCCGAAGATGCCCTTGCGACACTGCTGGAAAAACTTCATCCGGGCATGACTGAAATTCAGGCGGCACTGGAGCTGGATTTCTATATGAGAAGCCACGGCGCGGAAGATCTTTCATTCGAGACTATCGCCCTGACAGGTGCACATACATCCATGCCCCACGGCGTTCCGGATGAACGCAGAATTCAGAACGGCGATTTTGTCCTGATGGATTTCGGCGCAGTCGTGGACGGCTATCACAGCGATATGACCAGAACAGTATGCATCGGTCAGCCGTCGGAAGAAATGCGCTTTGTCTATGAAACAGTCCGCACGGCACAGGATGCCGCCAGAGCCGCCGCAAAATCCGGCATCACAGGAAAAGCTCTCGATGCTGTCGCCAGAGATGTCATCCGGAACGCAGGATACGGCGAGTATTTCGGCCATTCGCTCGGCCATGGGGTAGGCCTTGAAATTCATGAATACCCTGTCGCCACGCCCAGCAGAGATAATATTCTCCCCGCCGGCGGCGTGGTCACGATCGAACCCGGCATTTATCTGCCCGGAAAATTCGGAGTCCGCATTGAGGATTTCGTTCATATCACCAAAAATGGCTGTGAAAATTTGACAAATATTCCAAATAGTTTGATTTGTCTGTGATATTTCAGAATAACTATTGCAAAATTTCTCTTTTTGGTGTAAAATAGTATTATATTAAAACATTACGGAGGTTTTATTTTATGATTACAGCAGGCGATTTCAGAAACGGCGTAACTTTTGAACTGGACGGAAATGTAGTTCAGGTTGTAGAGTTCCAGCACGTAAAACCCGGCAAAGGCGCAGCTTTTGTCAGAACCAAGTACAAGAATGTCATCACAGGTTCTGTGGTAGAACGTTCTTTCAACCCGACAGAAAAATTCCCTACGGCTTTCATTGAAAGAAAAGATATGCAGTATTCTTATGTAGACGGCGATCTTTATCATTTTATGGATACCGAAACATGGGAAGATGTTGCCATCGAAAAGGACAAGCTCGGCGCAAATTTTGCCTTTGTCAAAGAAGAAATGATTGTCAAGGTGCTCTCCTACAAGGGCAATGTGTTCGGCGTAGAACCGCCCTATTTTGTAGATCTGAAAGTAACCCAGACCGACCCCGGCTTTGCAGGTGATACGGCAACCAATGCTTCCAAACCCGCTACTCTCGAAACAGGTGCCGAAATCCGCGTGCCGCTGTTCATCAACGAAGGCGATATGATCCGCGTGGATACCAGAACAGGTGAATATATGGAGCGTGCAAAATGATGGAAAAACTTGCCTATCTGAAAGGCCTTATGAAAGGCCTCGGCGTACATCCGGAATCCAGAGAAGGCCAGCTCTTCTATGCTGTCTGTGAAGCTCTGGAAGAATCGGAAGCCTATACCAAAAAACTGGAAAACCGCATCGAAGAACTGGAAGAACTTTGCAGCATTCTGGATGAGGATCTCGGTGCGCTGGAAGATCTGGTCGAAGATGACGAAGTCGGCTGCGGTGCCTGCCCGTCGTCAGAGACGAAAATTAAGTATTATTATCCCGAAAAAACAAAAAATCAGGCGGAAGAACCGGAAACTGTGCCGGCTGTTGCGTATTCCGAAGAAGAGGAAGACCCCGGAGACGGCGATCTTCTGGACGAAGAAGAATACGAAACTGTCTGCCCTACCTGCGGCAAGGTCATCCTGCTGGATGAACATATGCTCGAAGAAGGCGAAACTGTCTGCCCGAACTGCGGCGAAGAACTGGAATTTGATTTCGATGAGGAAGAAATCGAAAATCTTGCGCCTTCCGATGAGACCGCTACAGAAGAATAATTCCCGGTATAGCAGAACAGCGGCGGAGCATTTCGCTGCTGTTCTCTGCATATGCTGGAAAAGGGAAATCTATTTTTTCAGAAAGGATCTGCTTTTATGAGTTTTATCAAGAAAAATACAGAAGACCTGGTGTTCAGTCCTGTCCGCATGATCGGCAAGGAATGGTTCCTGCTGACATCCGGTACGCCGGAAGATTTCAATACAATGACATGCTCCTGGGGCGGCATCGGCATAATGTGGAATTCTTCCGTGATGACTGTCTATGTGCGCACCTCGCGCTATACGTTTGAGTATATGGAAAAAAATAACTTCTTCAGCATCAGCGTATTTCCGGAAGAATACAGAAAAGCCCTTGCATTCTGCGGCAGTCATTCCGGCCGGGATGTTGACAAAATCAAGGAAACAGGCCTGACCCCCGTCACACTGGACGGCGTACCGGCATTTGCCGAGGCAAAGCGTGTCTTTGTCTGTGAAAAACTTTATGCCCAGATGCTGAATACAGATTCTTTTGTCCGCAAAGATCTGCTCCAGGATTATTACGCCAAAGATCCTATGCATAAAATGTACCTGGGAAAAATTATTGCCGCCTACGAAAATCAGGCATAAAAAAACAAAGCAGATGCGGCTTGCAGTCCCCGCTGTAAGCCGCTTTTTTTTAAAAAATAAGTTTGTTCCCAGGAGACTTGACAAATTTTGCAATCTGATTTATGATTAATATCATGCCAAGGAGGATTTTATCATGAATTTTTCACCTAAGGAAATTCTGGATTTTGTGACGGAAAATGATGTCAAATTCATCCGT
>DFJS01000095.1 GCA_002373165.1 Ruminococcus sp. UBA3665 | reverse complement strand
CACCTTCGGAACGGCCAATCCAGTTTGTCTGTGTGACTTTGATTTTATCCAGATAGTTGACTTCGCTTAAATCATCAATCAGCCGCTGTGCGTACTCAGTAATTTTGAGCATCCACTGGCTTTTGACTTTGCGGATGACTTCTCCGCCGCAGCGTTCGCAGCAGCCGCCGACAACTTCCTCGTTGGCAAGTACCACTTTGCAGGAAGTACACCAGTTGACAGCCATTTCTTTTTTATAGGCAAGGCCTTTCTTGAACAGCTGGAGGAAAATCCACTGTGTCCACTTGAAATAATCCGGGTCGGTAGTATTGACTTCTCTGTCCCAGTCGAAGCTTAAGCCCAGCGATTTCAGCTGGCCTTTGAATCTTGCAACGTTGTTCTGTGTGACAATGGCCGGATGAATCTTATTCTTGATAGCGAAATTTTCTGTCGGCAGGCCGAAGGCATCCCAGCCCATCGGAAACAGAACATTATAGCCCTGCATTCTTCTTTTTCTGGCGACGATATCCATTGCCGTATAAGGCCGCGGATGACCGATATGCAGACCCTGGCCGGACGGATACGGAAATTCTACCAGTGCATAGAATTTCGGCTTGGAATAGTCATTTTCGGCATGGAATGTCTTGTGATCATCCCAGTATTTCTGCCATTTTTTCTCAATTTTTTCGTAATCGTACTTGTTCATGAAACTAAATCCTTCTTTCTGGTTTTATTCAGTTTGATTGAAATAAGCTTTGACATCCTTGGAGCCGAGCAGCACGGCGGCAGCCCCGATATCGAGAATGCCCTCTGTCAGGTAAAGCCATGTGCCGGGCAGGCCGCTGAGATTTGCCGGAAGATAGCGCAGGACAATCAGCAAAATGATGACCGCCGCCGCATAATTGGTATATTTCCAGAGTTTCAGATACAGAAATACCGTAATCACGACAGGCAGGAATGTCGTAAAAAATCCTGCGCCAAGAATGACATTCATAATTTGTTTCAGAATCAGATAACCGCCGATTCCGATGATGATTTTCTTTCCCTGTTCCGGCATGGATTATTCGCCTTCTTTGATAATCAGGCCGGAAATATCCACCTGTTCGGCATCCGCCCACAGCTGTTCCAGACGGTAGAAATCTCTTGTTTCCTGATAAAATACATGAATAATTACATCTGTATAATCCAGAATATACCAGTTGGAACCGTTCATGCCTTCTCTGTGATGGGGTTCCACGCCCTGCTGGGAGAGCTGGAATTCGACTTCTTCGGCAAGAGCCTTTGTCTGTGTGGTGCTGTTGCCGTTGGCAATGATGAAATAATCGCCTAAAATTGTCAGATCTCTGACTTTCAGCACCTGAATTTTTTCGGCGCGTTTGGAGTCCAGAGCCTTGACGGCAATTTTGATTTTTTCTTCTGCTGTCATATAATCACCTCTTATAAAATAATATAAAAAATCAATCTTCTTCTGTTTCAGTTTCAGATTCTGATTCTGATTCTGTAGGTTTCTGGTTGCGTTCGTCATAATCGGCATCGAACTGGTCTTTATAATATTCTTTCAGTTCCGGATTGCCGCCGCCGTTGTTGTCGATTTCCTGCAAATTAGCGGAAAGATCGTCATATTCCGTGCTCTGATACTCGTCTTCTTCCAGATATTCCGTAATCATGCTTTTTTTCTCTGAGAGCGGCACCTGCTGAGTCCGGAAATATTCGTTGAGAACGTCCAGCGCGGCGGCCTTGTGAATCGTCCACACAGACTGATCTCCGGCCATAACGGCTTCGCCGGGAAGCATAAAGACATTGACATTGGCCATATCGATATGACTTGCCAGATCAGCCACACGGCTGATATCTTCCATACTCAAATCAGTAGCAATAAGTTCCTGTTTATAGACTTTGTTCACGGCACTGAACATCTGCACGGAATTCATGCTGATGGCCTTTTTCATCGCGGCCACCATGAACAGCCGCTGTGCCTGCACGCGTCCGATATCGGCATCCTGATAGCCGTAGCGGAAACGCAGAAACCATTCGGCTTCCTCGCCGCTGAGTACCTGTTCGCCGTTGGGGATGACTTTATCGGCCTCGAATACGACAGGATAGGGCATTTCAATCGGCACGCCGCCGATGATATCAATAATTTCGGCGACATTGTCGCAGGTTGTTGTGACATAGGCATCGACGGGAATTCCGAAGCATTCTTGCACGCAGTCCACCACGCGCTGGATATTGCTTTTTTTCTGATTTCCGTAAGCGTAGATGCTGTTGAATTTATGCGTGGAAGAGTTAGTATAATGCGGCATATACGTATCCCGCGGAATCTGGAGAATATTCATGCCTGCCCCCAGCAGATTGAACTGTACCAGATAATTGACATCGTGCAGATTGCCGCTGCCGTTCTCGGTACTGTCAAAGCCAAGAAACAGAATTGTAAACTGGCCTTCGATAGTTTGTTTCAGATCCAGTCCGTCATTGAATGCTTTGTCCACATCTTCACGGATTTCGGCCTGTGCCTGGTTCATACTCTTGATATTGCCTTCGATATACTGCATAGGCTTGCGTGTTTTAAAATACTTCATCACAGAAATCTGTGAAATCTGATTAAAATGATCGGCAGACGTATATTCAATAATCGGCGCATGAAGAATCATCAGCACGATCAGGGAGAGTGTCAGCAGGACAGAAATAATCTTGACCCATACATTGACAGCAGTATCATGCTCCGGGAGGGTCTGGGCCGGGACTTCTTTTTTCCGGCTGACGATTTTCTTTTTTTCAGGCATAGAGAAAGCTCCTTTCCATATTTGTTCTGTTTCTTATGATTTCCTGTCTTCTATTGATTTATGATCTTTTGTTTCCTGTGCCTGTAAAAGATAATAATGATACGCCTCTACAGTATTCCGTGAGAGAAAGCCGTTTTTCTTCATCACAGAAACGAGCGCATCGCGCAGAGCTTCCAGCATAGCCATTTTGAGATCTTTCTGGGCCAGCCGGCGCATTTTGTCCACGCCTTTATAATCCCGTTCTTCAGAGATCATATCGGCCATATAAATAATTTCTTCCAGCAGACTCATACCGGCTCTGCCGACGGTATGATAGCGCACGGCATTAAGAATATCTTCATCTTCTATGCCGAACTCTGTCCGGATAAAATAAGCTCCGGCAATGCCGTGCCATAATTTTTTAGAATGCAGTTCGGCCTGATCGGGCGGATAGCCGCTCTGCATCATCTGCTGGTACTGTTCCTCAAAAGGAATTTCCTTGCAGATATCATGCACCAATCCGGCGAAGTAAGCTTTTTCCAGATCGCCGCCGTAAATCTGTGCCAGCTGCCGTGCGACTCTTGCCACGTTGCAGGAGTGCCGGAAGCGTTTGGGCGTGAGTCTGTTTTCCAGAAATGCAATTTTATCTTTTACCTGATACAAACCTGCACCACTTCCTGTATACAAATTTTTCTCTTTTATATATTTTACTATGTTTTGTGACAAATAGCAAGAACAATTCTGATTTTTTCTTAGCATATCCCGTATTTTTGTAGAAGATACTGCAAAACTTTCCGCATTGACTAAAATAATTTCGCCAGTTTGACGCAGATTTTCCGCATAAGGCAGCAGCTTTTGATATTCGCCTTCTTCCCGGGCAATACATGCCAGCGTTACCATTTGCAGAATATCTTTCCAGCGGTACCATTCTGTAAAGCTTGCGAGCATATCGCCGCCTGCCAGCAGATACAGCCGGTCTTCGGGGCAGGTTTTGGCAAAATGCTTTGCCGTATAATAAGTATAGCTGATTTGTTTCTGAGTTAATTCAAAATCATCTGCTGTCAGCCAGTCATGCGCTTCTGCCATCAGTCGGCACATCTCCAGACGATTTTCAGCCGGCGCATAATCCCGGTCGGACTTGTGGGGCGGAATTTTTGCCGGAATCAGGCGCACTTCGTCCAGCGCAAGCGAATCATGCAGAATTTCTGCCAGATGCAGATGCCCTTTGTGCGGCGGATTGAAACTGCCGCCGAATAACCCGATTTTCCGCATTATTTCGCCGCTTTCAGATCAATCACAGGATCCTGCGCATTGCGTTTGAACAGGACAAACCGGCTGCCGATTACCTGCACCACATCGGCCTTGACGGCTTCGGCAATCTGATCGGCGGCTTCGCGGGCAGAAAATTCAGAATTATCCAGAACACGAAGCTTGATCATCTCACGTTTGCGGAGCGCATCGCTGACCTGCTGGAGCAGATTTTCCGAAATGCCGCCCTTGCCGATCTGGAAGATAGTTTCATATCCGGATGCCAGTCCCCGGAGATAGGCACGCTGTTTGCTGGTAAGCATATTAAATTCCCTCCTGATAATATTTTTTCAGATAATCATATAATTTCCGGAACGCCGCGCCGCGGTGACTGACTGCATTTTTCTGTTCCGATTCCAGTTCGGCGAATGTCTGACTGCCGTACAGAAAGACGGGGTCATAGCCGAACCCGTTGACTCCGCGTTTTTCAAAGCCGATCATGCCGGGGCAGAAGCCTTCCAGAACAGTTTCTTTGCCGTTCTGATCGATAAAGGCAACATCTGTCACAAAACGGGCAGTTCTCTGTTCTTCCGGAACGTGCTGCATATTTTTCAGAAGCGTTTCACAGAGCTGACCTTCCGGGGCATATCTGGCCGAATACACCCCCGGCGCACCATTCAGGGCATCCACACAGAGGCCGCTGTCATCGGCGATGACCGGAAGTTTGACAAGCGCATAGACGGCGCGGGCTTTGATGAGTGCATTTTCGGCGAACGTTGTGCCGTTTTCCTCCGGATTGACCGAAACGCCGGCATCTTTCTGTGAGAGGATTTCAATCCCCAGCGGACTGAAAATTTCCTGTGCTTCCCGGAGTTTATTCTGATTATTAGTAGCCATGACGATTTTCATGCATTATTCTCCTTTCTTGCCGAACGAAAACCAGGATTTCTTCTTTTTAGGAGCTTCTTCTTCCTGAGGCGCGTCCTCTTCTGTAGATTCAGATTCTTCCGGAACATCTTCTTTCACAGCTTCTTTTTTCTTCGGGCCTATTTCCATGAACAGCCAGGAGAAGGGCTTTTTCTTTTCTTCCTGTTCCGGTTCGGGAATTTCAGTATCTTCCTGAATGACAGGGATTTCTTCCGGCTCTGGGATTTCAGTATCTTCCTGAATAACGGGGAGCTCTTCCGGCTCTGGGATTTCAATATCTTCCTGAATAACGGAGAGTTCTTCCGGAACGGGTTCGGGGATTTCTTCCGGAACGGGTTCAGATTCTGTTTCCGGAACTTCCTCCGGAACAGGTTCGGGTTCTGTTTCGGGAGTTTCTTCCAGCTTCACATCATCAGAATGATCAAACAGAGCTTTAATAAAATCGGCATTGTTAAAACGCTGAAGATCTTCGATTTTTTCGCCCACGCCAACCAGTTTGACCGGAATGCCGAGTTCGTTCTTAATCGACACGATAATGCCGCCTTTGGCCGTGCCGTCCAGTTTTGTCAGGACGATGCCTGTAATTTTGGCTACTTCGTTGAATAATCTTGCCTGACTGACGGCATTCTGTCCTGTTGTGGCATCCAGCACAAGAAGCGTTTCGACAGCACAGCCTTCGGCCTTTTGTTCGAGAATCCTGTTAATCTTGGCGAGTTCGTTCATCAGATTTTTCTTGTTATGCAGACGGCCGGCGGTATCGATAATCAGCACATCGCAGTCTCTTGCGACGGCGGCCGTGACGGCATCGAACACGACTGCGGCGGGGTCACTGCCTTCGGCGTGTTTGACGATATCAACTCCGGCGCGCTGTGTCCAGACTTCCAGCTGTTCGATAGCGGCGGCGCGGAATGTATCCGCGGCGGCTACCAGCACTTTTTTGCCGTCGTTTTTGAACTGATGACATAATTTTCCGATAGTCGTTGTTTTTCCGGCACCGTTTACCCCGATGACCATAATCACAGAAGGCTTTGTAGACAAATCCAGTTCTGTTTCTTCGCCGAGCATTTCACTGATGACTTCTTCAATCAGATTCATAATTTCGGCAGGATCTTTCACGCCGCGTTCCTTGACGAGCTTCCGGAGGCGGTCACAGATTTCGGAAGAAGTCTGTGCGCCCATATCGCTCATAATCATTGTTTCTTCGAGCTGTTCAAACAGATCTTCATCAATTTTAGTAAAAGAATTGATAATGGACTGCATTTTCTGCATCATCGCAGCTCTGGTTTTTTGCAGGCCTTCTTTGATTTTAGAAAAGAATCCCATAAAAGTCCTCCTGATTAGTTGATAGTTTCTTCGGGCATATCATCGGGCTGTTCGAGCCGGAGCAGCCGGGAAATGCCGTCTTCCTGCATGGTAACGCCGTACAGCACGCTGGCCTCTTCCATGGCACTGCGCCGGTGAGTGACAAGCACAAACTGGGTATGTTCCGTAAAATGCTTCAGATAACGGGCATATTTGCGGACGTTTGCTTCATCCAGAGCAGCATCAATTTCATCCAGAATGCAGAACGGCGCAGGCCGCAGGCGCAGAATTGCGAAATAAATCGCAATGGCGACAAAGGACTGTTCGCCGCCGGAAAGCGAAATCAGATTTTTGATGACTTTGCCCGGCGGTGCTACGTTGATTTCAATGCCGGATGTCAGCACATGTTCGGGTTCGGTCAGGCGGAGTTCCGCGCGGCCGCCTCCAAATAAATCATGAAAAATTTCTTTGAAATTCTGATTAATTATCTCAAAGCTTTCGGAAAAAATACGGCACATTTCGCCTGTCAGGTCCTGAATAATTTTTTCCAGTTCCTGTTTGGCTTTGCGGATATCGGCGATTTCTCTGGAATAAAATGCATGGCGTTCTGATACAGCTTTGAGTTCTTCGATAGAATCCACATTGACCGTACCCAGCGCACGGATTTTCTGTTTCAGGACAGAAAGCTGTTTCCGGGCATTCTGCATATCTCCGACGGGCTGTGCCATTGCCTGGGCTTCGGAACGGGTCAGTTCATAGACTTCCAGCAGCTGATTGATAATCTGATCGCATTCAGTCTGCATACTGCCTTTGCGTTCTGAGAGCCGGGAGACTTCGGCAGAAAGTTTTTCTTTTTCTGCATGAAGGGTATTCATGCCGGACTGCAAATTCCGGATTTCGATATTCTGCAAATCATGATTCCGGGAAGCGGATTTGGCTTTCTGTTCGGCGGAAGCAGTATTTTGTTCTGTTTCGGCAAAAGAGGCCTGTTTTTCCTCAATCGCTTTATTTTTTTCAGCGATTTGATTTTTTAATAATTCTATTTCAGAAACATATTGCTGTTCCCTGTTCCGGGTAAGCGCAGCAGTTTCCTGCATCTGTGTGAGTGCCAGCAGTGCGGCTTCGCGGTCTTTTTCGGCCTGTGCAAGACGGATTTTCCATTCTCCGAAGGCATCAGCGGCTTCCTGCCGGGCGGAGAGTACTGCGGATTTTCTGTCTTTTGCGCCGGACAGATTTGTTTCAGCATTCTGAATTTCCTGCAATTTTCTGTCATAAGCGAGCCGTGCTTCTGCCAGAGAACTGTCTGCCTGCGAAGACTGCTGTTTCAGGGCGGTCATTTTAGCGGCCGCATCCTGCACCTGCTGACGGTACTGCGAAACAGGAAATGCTTCTTTCTGCGCCTCGGACTGTGCCGTCAGGAATTTTTGTCTTAGCTGTTCAAAATTCTGATTCTGTACATCCAGCTCCTGTTCTGTCTGAATACAGAGTTCAGAAGCCTGACGGGCATTCTGTTCAGCCTGCTGACACTGCATGGCCAGCTGCTGTATTTCTTCCTGAAGCGCATGAAGTTCTGTTTTTCTGGTAAGCATTCCGCCTGTTTTCTGGACAGAACCGCCTGTGAACGAGCCGCCGGCATTGATTACCTGGCCGTCTGCCGTGACGATTCTGTAGCGATAGCCGGATTGCTTTGCAATTTCGGCCGCATGATCGATATTATCTACAATGATGATTCTGCCCAGCAGATTTTCAGCAATCTGGCGATAAGCTGCATCGCAGGTGACCAGATCGCTTGCCACAGCGATAAATCCTTGCAGACGGGAAATTTCCTGCACATCCTGCTGACTGACCCTTCTGCCCCGGATAGTCGTAAGCGGCAGGAACGTCGCACGTCCGGCGCGGTGATCGCGCAGAAAGCGAATTCCGTCTTTGGCGGCGTTCTCATCGGCCACGATAATATGCTGTACACTTGCGCCGAGTGCAGTTTCCACAGCGATGCCGTACTGACTGTCCACCTGAATCAGCTGTGCCACGCTGCCGAACACAGAATGCAGTGTGCCGTTCTGTACAGCGCGCATGACAGATTTGACACTTCCGGAAAAGCCTTCCATATTATTTTCCAGATCGGTCAGAATTCTGTGCCGCTGTTTCTTGTCCCGGAGCTGAAAGCCCAGCTGACGGAACTGTTCTTCGGCCTGTGACTTGTTCTGCCGGAACTGGTGCGCTTTTTCCCGGAAGGCAGAAAGCTCCGTTTCCTGAATACTGAGTTCCTGCCGGACGGTCTGCACGGAATTCTCCGCGGCCTGACAGACTGCTTCGGCATCCCGGAGTTTCTGTTCTGTAGAGAGCGTTTCTTCTTCCAGCTCCTGTATCTGATGCAGAATCTGTTCTGTTTTTTCTTCGGAAGAACGCAGAGAAAACTGCAATTCACTTTTTTCAAGATACAGCTGATGCAGATGTTCATCTGCCTGACGGGATTTTTCATCTTCTGCCTGAAATGCCTGTTCTGATATTGCAAAGCATTTCTGTGCCTTTTCCAGAGCCTGAGAGGTTTCGTCGAACTGTTTCTGCATCTGATCGGCATGATTCTGTGCGGCTTCGAGCTTTTCCTGCTGAGAAGACTGTTCTTCCAGATCCTGCGCATGGCGGTTCTGTGCGAGCCGGACGGCTTCTTCATGATGAATCACATCATTTTGCAATACTGCAATTTCCGACTGAATCTGCGCGGTTTTGTCCCGGAGTTCCTTCACCAGTGCATGAGCTTCTTCGGATTCGACAGAATACTCCTGCATTTTCAGATAGCACTGCTGAATTTTTTCTTCTTCCTGAAGAATTTCCCGTTCTGTATTCTGATATTCAGTCTGACTGACGATGAATTTTTCTTCCAGAATTTTTAATTTCTGCTGAAGTTCGGCCAGATTCTGAATCCAGACAGAAACTTCCAGCTGTTTTTCCTGATCGGCCAGCAAAAGATACTGTTCGGCTTTTTTGGCCTGAACCCGGAGCGGAGACAGCCGGCTTTCCAGTTCCTGAAAAATATCCTGTACGCGCTCCATTTTTTCCTGTGCCTGTGCCAGTTTGCGTTCTGCTTCGGTTTTGCGGTAGCGGAATTTGGAAATTCCGGCGGCTTCTTCAAAAATTTCGCGGCGGTCGCTGTTTTTTGCGCCGACAATTTCGGCAATTCTTCCCTGTCCGATGATGGAATAGCCGTCACGGCCGAGTCCTGTATCCATGAATAATTCATTGATATCTTTCAGGCGGACAGCTTTTCCGTTGATTCTGTATTCACTGTCGCCGGAGCGGTATAATTTTCTGGTAACGCTGACTTCTTCGCCGAGGCCTTCCAGGCGGTTTTCGCTGTTATCAATCACGAGTGTGACAGAAGCAAAGCCCATTGGTTTTCTGCCGACCGTACCGGAAAAAATAACGTCTTCCATCTTATTGCCGCGGAGCGTTTTGGTAGACTGTTCCCCCAGCACCCAGCGCACAGAATCGCCGATATTACTTTTTCCGCTTCCGTTCGGACCCACGACAGCGGTCAGACCTTTGTCAAAATTCAGTTTGATCTTATCCGGAAAGGATTTGAATCCCTGCAATTCCAGTGATTTTAAATACATACTGACTCCTCTGCTGATTTGACTTCATATAAATCTAAATTTTCATCGCCTATGATTTTTATTTTTATCTGATATTGATTCTGAAAATAATTCAAATTTCTTTTTTTCTGCCCGACTGCCTTGCTGATGCAGTCCGGGCGGACAGCGAACACTTCCGGGAGTTTCTGCCTGTTTGTCAGGGCATCTATGATCAGAGAATTGATTTTTGAAAAATAAATATGATTCTCGCATAATTCCCGGAACGCCGGGTGATAATAACCGGCAAGCATATCTTTTTCGACGAATTCGCTTGCATGAAGTCCGCATTTAATCACACGGATGCCGGCTTCATGATACTGTATCATCTGCTGACCGATAAAAGCAACAGCTTCTTCAAACGGAAACAAAGAATACGCTCCGGACTGATAATATTCTGCAAGTGTGGTATTTTTCAGAATCACGACAGGATAAATCCTGACAGTATCAGGATTCAGGTCACGAATCTGCCAGCCGGTTTCTAATTCGTCTGTCCAGGTGCTTTTGTACAGGCCGAACATCACCTGCAAGCCGAGTTCAAATCCATAGTGCCGGATCAGCTTTGCCGATTTCACAACCTGTTCGGCCGTGTGGCCTCTCCGATTGGCTTTTAGAACGTGATTGCTCATCGACTGTGCGCCGAGTTCGATAGCCGTGACGTGATATTTTTTTAAAATTTCCAGAATTTCCCTGCTGATGCAGTCCGGCCGGGTAGAAATCCGGATGCCGGAAAATTTATCTGTTCCGATAAATTCCTGAGCCGTTTCCAGTAATTCCAGCATATAGGCTTCTGGAATTGCTGTAAAGCTTCCGCCGAAAAAGGCAATTTCCGTATTGGCAGTATCTTTCATTCCGGAGAGTGCCTGCAAACAGATGCGCCGGACATCTTCCGCACGGGGAAGCTTTTCCTGTGCGGTAATTGTCCGCTGATTGCAGAATGCACACTGATACGGACAGCCTGCATGGGGAATAAAAACAGAAAGATTCTTATGTTTCATAGCCCATGAGTGCGAGTGCTTCCTGTGCGGCCATCTGTTCGGCTTCTTTCTTGCTTTTGCCGATGCCTTTGCCGATGACGTTCGAGTTCAGGCACACTTCCACGACAAAAGTTTTATTATGATCCGGCCCGGACTCTTCAATCAGGCGGTAATCCACTTTTTCCTCCGGATTTTTCTGGATTACTTCCTGGAGCGCGGTTTTATAATCGCCGAACAGCACAGAACGCTTTTCCGGAATATTTTTCGGAATAAAATGCAGAATATGCTTCCGGGCAGCTTCCAGGCCGCCGTCCAGATAGACCGCCGCGATGACGGCTTCAAAGGCATCGGCCAGAATGGAAGGCCGCTCCCGGCCGCCGGTATGTTCTTCTCCCTTGCCCAGCAGCAAATAATTTCCCAGATGAATTTTCAGTGCAAATTTATGCAGAGATTTTTCACACACAAGTGCAGCTCTGATTTTTGTCAGTTCGCCTTCGGGCAGTTCTGGATAATGTTCAAACAGATACTGCGACACAACAATTGACAGCACGCTGTCCCCAAGAAATTCCAGCCGCTCGTTGCTCTGCCGCTGTTTTCTCTTCTCATTGGCATAGGACGAATGAGAAAGAGCCTCATGAATCAGATCGTAATTCCGGAACTGGTAGCCGATTTCTTCTTCCAGTGCCGAAAATGAAATTTCTGACATTGCTTATTCGCCTTCTTTCATAGCAGATAGTAATTCTGTAATTTCAGAAATCATATTTTTATCCACACATTTTTTTGCCTGCCGTATGGCATTGAAAAACGCCTTGGCATCGGAACTGCCGTGTGCCTTGATGACAGGCCGGGCAATCCCCAGCAGAATTGCTCCGCCTTCGGATTTATAATCCATTTGTTCCTGAAATTTTTTCAGATCATTCAGCATCAGCAAAGCGGCCATTTTTCCGGTAAAGCCGCTGAACCAGCCTTTCAGCTTATCGCGGAACATTGCGCCCATGCCTTCATAGAGCTTCAGGGCAACATTGCCGGAAAACCCGTCACTGACGACAACATCAATTTCGCCGGAAGGGATTTCTCTTGCCTCGATATTGCCGCAGAAATTGACAGGAGCTTTTTGCAGGAGCCTGTATGCTTCCAGTTCGAGTTCACGGCCCTTTGTGTCTTCTGCGCCGACGTTCAGCAGAGCAACTTTCGGGCTTGGAATTTCTTTGACATACTGCATATAGGCCGAACCCATTATGGCAAACTGTGCGAGCATTTCGGGGCGGCATTCGATATTGGCTCCGGCATCGAGGAGCATTTTCCTGCCTTGATTAGTAGGGAGCATCGGGGCCAGTGCGGCGCGTTTCACGCCTTTGATGCGCTTTGCCAGGAAGGTAGCCCCGGTAACAAGTCCGCCTGTGCTGCCGCCGCTGACAAAGGCATCGCCGCGGCCTTCCCGGAGTGCCTGCAATCCCAGCGCAAGAGAAGTATTCTTTCCTTCTTTGAGAATGCTCTGAGGATGGGCATGAATATCAAATACTTCCGTTGTATGAATAATTTCAAAAGCAGAAATATCAATATTCTGGGCTTCGGCGCATTCTCTGATTTTAATTTTATCGCCTGTCAGGACGATTTCCACATGCAGTTCCTCCTGAGCGAGCTTACAGCCTTTCAGGACTTCGGCCGGAGCGTGATCGCCGCCGAATGCATCCACAATAATTCTCATAATCTATTTACTCCAGACTTTGTAAAAATTCTGTCAGGCGGGCAACTGCCTGTTCTGCGATTTTCTGATAGCGTTCCTGTTTGCCGCGGACTGGTTCGGCCAGAGGCGGCAGCAGCCCCATATTTGCGCCCATGGGCTGGAAGTCGGCCGCTCCGCCGCGGCTGACATAGGCGGCCAGTGCGCCTGTCATGGTAGTTTCCGGCAGAATACAGGCTGGTTTTCCCTGCATTTTTCCTGCCAGGCTTCTTCCGGCGATAATCCCGCTGGAAGCCGATTCCATATAGCCTTCCACCCCTGTCATCTGTCCGGCAAAGAACAGTGTTTCCCGATATTTCATCGAATAATCCGGGTTTAATAATTCCGGACTGTTCAGGAAGAAATTTCTGTGCATTACGCCGTATCGGAGAAATTCGGCATCTGCCAGCCCCGGAATCATGCCGAACACGCGTTTCTGTTCGCCGAATTTCAGATTTGTCTGAAAGCCTACGAGATTATACATAGTTGCCTCACGGTTTTCTTTCCGGAGCTGAACCGCGGCATAGGGGCGTTTTCCTGTTCTGGGATCGCGCAGTCCCACAGGCTTGAGACAGCCATAGCGGAGCGTTTCCGCACCGCGTCTGGCGAGCACTTCCACAGGCATACAGCCTTCGTAAACCCGGAATGCTTCTTTGTCATGTTCATGCAGAGGAGCCGTTTCGGCATGTACCAGGGCATCCCAGAAAGCCTCGTATTCTTCTCTGGTCATGGGACAGTTGAGATAATCCGCATCGCCGCGGTCATAGCGTGATTGCAGGAAGATTTTATTCATATCCAGACTTTCAGCCGAAACAACAGGTGAAGCGGCATCGAAAAAACTAAGCCGATTTCCGCAGAGTGCTTCAATTTTCCGGCTGAGGGCATCGGAAGTCAGGGGGCCTGTGGCGATGACTGCATTCTGCTCCGGAATTTCGGTCACTTCTTCCCGGATGAGAGTAATGAAATCATGATTCTGTATTTTTTCCGTCACCAGTGCGGAAAACTGTGTTCTGTCCACAGCGAGTGCGCCGCCTGCCGGAACTGCGCACAGTTCGGCGCAGCTGACCAGCAGACTGCCCAGCAATTTCATTTCTGTTTTCAGCAGACCTCCGGCCGATGCCAGCCGGGAGGCTTTCAGCGAATTGGAGCAGACAAGCTCCGCCAGATTTTCGTGATGATGCGCCGGACTGTAGCGGACGGGCTTCATTTCATAGAGTTCGACAGGAATTCCGGCCTGTGCCAGCTGCCAGGCGGCTTCACATCCGGCCAGTCCGCCGCCGATGACTTTTGCATGATTCTGCATTATTTCAGATTCCTTTCATAGCCGCAGCCTTCTTTTTCGCAGACAAGCTTTCCGGATTTGCCGCCTTTCTGGAATAATGTACTCTGACACTGGGGGCAAAGTTCCTCTGTGGGGATATTCCATGTCATGAAATTGCAGTCCGGATAGCCGGAACAGCCGTAGAAACTCCGGCCGCGCTTGGATTTTTTCAGGATAATCTTATTGCCGCACCGGGGACAGATGCCGCTTGTTTCCTGGACGATTTTCCGGGTATTGGTGCATTCCGGATAGCCCGTGCAGGCGAGGAATTTCCCGAACCTGCCAATTTTGATGACCATCGGCTTGCCGCACTGTTCACAGACGATATCTGTTTTTTCGTCCGGAATTTTCATGTGTTTGCCTTCCATTGCTTCTTCGGCGGCCGTGAGAGTCTGGGCAAAATCTTCATAGAACACTTCCAGCATTCTGACCCAGTCCGCCTTTCCCTGCTCGATGCTGTCGAGTTCCGATTCCATTTTAGCTGTAAAATCCGGGTCGACAATATGCTGAAAATGTTCTTTCATGACCTGTGTGGTGACATCGCCCAGAGCAGTGGGACGGAGCTGTTTGCCTTCGCGCTCGACGTACATTCTGGCGAGGATGGTCGTAATTGTAGGCGCATAGGTACTCGGACGGCCGATGCCGTTTTCTTCAAGAGTTTTAATCAGAGTTGCTTCGGAAAATCTGGCCGGGGGCTGTGTGAAATGCTGATTGCCGTCCACGCTGATGACTTCCAGACAATCTTTTTCGGAAAGCGGCGGCAGCATTTTCTGATTTTCTTCTTCGCCTTCGGATTTTTCTTCATACAGAACAGTAAAGCCGTCGAATTTGACCGAATAGCCGGAGGCCTTGAAGAGACAGTCAGCGGCGGCAATATCGACTGAAATCGTATCCAGCAGAGCATTTGCCATCTGGCTGGCGATAAAGCGTTCCCAGATGAGTTTATATAATTTATACTGATCTGTAGTCAGGCTGTTTTTGATGCTGTCGGGAGTGACATCAGGCATGGAAGGCCGGATTGCCTCGTGAGCATCCTGTGCATTTTTCTTGGTTTTGAAGACACGGGGCTTATCAGGAAGATAGCTTTCGCCGTAAGTGGCTTTGATATATTCTGCGGCGGCCTTCTGGGCATCAGCGGAAATTCTGAGACTGTCCGTACGCATGTAAGTAATCAGGCCGACTGCACCCATGCCGTTGACATCGATGCCTTCATAGAGCTCCTGTGCGGCTTTCATGGTACGTTTGGACTGAAAGCCCAGTCTTTTGGAAGCTTCCTGCTGAAGCGTGGAAGTGATAAACGGCGGTGACGGCTGTTTTTTCGTCACACGCTTCTTGATTGTCTGAACAATGAAATCGGCCTGTTTCAGAGTATCCAGAACAGCATCTGCCTGAGCCTTGTCAGCAATTTCGATTTTCTTTCCTTTGACGGATGCCAGCTTTGCCATGAACTGTTTTTCTCCTGCGGAGAGTTTGGCATCGATACTCCAGTATTCTTTAGGGACAAAGGCTTTGATTTCCTCTTCTCTGTCGACAATCAGGCGCACGGCCACAGACTGCACACGCCCGGCAGAAAGGCCGCGCTTGACTTTTTTCCACAGAAACGGGCTGAGTTTATAGCCGACAAGTCTGTCGAGAATTCTTCTTGCCTGCTGTGCGTTGACCAGATCCAGATCGATTTTATGCGGATTGGCCATACCGTTCTGTACGCCGGTTTTGGTAATTTCGTTAAATGCGACGCGGTTATCGGCATTCAGATCAAGATTCAGCATTTGTGCCAGATGCCAGGAAATAGCTTCACCTTCGCGGTCGGGGTCGGTAGCAAGATAGACGCAGTCACTTTTTTTAGCGCGTTTTTTAAGATCTTTGATGATATCTTCCTTGCCTTTCATATCCAGATACTGCGGCGTGAAGCCGTTTTCCACATCCACGCCCAGTTTGGACTTGGGCAGGTCGCGCACATGCCCCATAGAAGCAACCACTTCATAGCCTGTGCCCAGATATTTCTGAATTGTCTTGGCTTTTGCCGGAGACTCTACAATCACTAAATTCGACATAGTTCCGCCGGATAACCGGCGCACACTCCTTTCATGTGCTGCTGTTTGCCTTATATTTTTCAGTAGTTTTATAAAAATCCCTGCCGCAGCAGACAATCCAGCCCATCATTTCCAGTTCGGCCAGATGCATGGAAACAGCCGAAAAGGTCATGCCGGTCAGGCAGCAGATCATATTGACATTTTTCTCACTGCCGTGCAGAGCCTCCAGCAGTTTCTGTTCGTCCGCAGACAGCATCTCGGATTCTTCTTCCGGAGCTGATTCAGGTTCCGGAATTTCCGGCGCAGAGAGATCGGGGAAAGTATTTTGTTTTTCAGGTTCTTCCTCCGGCTCCTCTGCGGGCTGGTCGAAAATTTTTTCGGCGAACAGATCTTCGCTTCCCATCAGGCAGAATGCGCCTTCCCGAAGCAGTTCGATTTGTCCTGCATACCGGGGATGATAGATATCAGCCGGAGGAATGCAGTAGACTGATTTTCCCTGTTCGCAGGCGTGGTCGGCGGTAATCATGCAGCCGCTTTCTTTGCCTGCCTCTATGATGAGTACGGCCTGACTGAGGCCGGCAAGGATTCTGTTCCGGACAGGAAAATTGGAGCCGTACGGAGGCGTTCCGGGAAAGAATTCTGTGATAATCAGGCCGTTTTCGATGATTTTTTCTTTCAGGGGACGGCTGCCTCTGGGGTAATTGCAGTCGAGGCCGCAGCCCAGCACGGCAACGGTAGGTTTTTGTTCTATAATAGCGGACTGATGTACAATCGTATCCAGACCCACGGCACAGCCGCTGACAAGCGTACATCCGGCAGCGGCGAGTTCGCGGCAAAGCTGCTGTGCCGTGCGGATACTGTAGTCCGAAGGATGCCTTGTGCCGACAACGGTCAGAAGATGTTCGCTCTGAAAATAGTTGGGATCTCCCTGATAAAACAGCAGAACCGGAGGATTATAAATCGTCCGGAGCTGTTCCGGATAGTTTGAATCATAATAAGTCATCAGCCGGAACTGCATTTTTTCACAGTAATGCAGAATTGATTCTGCCTGTTCCAGCGGAATTCTTCCCACACGCTTTTTCTGCGCAGGGTTCAGAAACGTACAGGAGGGATCGTGCATCAGATGATATAATTTTTGAATATCCGGGCAGTTTTGTATGGCTATTTTGCTTTCGGCACTGCCCACGCCCATTGTCATTACCAGCCAGAGCCAGTATTCAAGCATAGATTCCTGCATTTACGATACACCGCCATGTTTTGTCAGTTCCCAGGCGAGAATCCCGGCGGCCATTGCGGCATTCAGGGATTCGGCACGGCCTTGCATGGGAATGATAATTTTTTTCTCACAAAGAGGGATGACAGAATCCGGCAGACCGCTGCCCTCGTTGCCGATCCAGACGGCACAGCCGTTTCCCAGGGAAGTTTCTGTCACGGGGACGGCAGTTTCGTGCAGGACAGCCGCAAAAGAACGGATTTCTGTTTTTTTCAGGTCTGCGGTCAGTTCTGCCGGGTCGGAGACTTCCTGCACGGGAATGCGGAAAATGGAACCCATGGTAGCACGGATTACTTTGGGGCTGTACAAATCGCAGCATTGTCCCAGGAATATGCCGTCAATGCCCAGTGCATCGCAGGTGCGCAGAATCATGCCGACGTTGCCGGGATCCTGAAGCTGCCACAGCACCAGATAGCGGCCGTCCGGGGAGAGCTCCGGCCTGTGTGCCGGCATCTGGCAGACGGCAAAAATGCCCTGTGTATGTTCCGTATCACTCATCAGTCTGCCGACAGCATCGCTAATCCGGAACAGCCGGCCTGTATGCTGTGCCAGCACATCGGCATATTTTTCAAACACCTGATCTGCCGCGAAAATCTGCTGCACCAGCCGGGGATATTGCAGTGCATCCCGTACAATGCGCAGACCTTCGGCAACAAACAGCTGTTCTTCCTGCCGGGCTTTCTTTTTTTCTCTCAGGCGGAGGTAATGCTTTACCGCCGGGTTGTCTCTGGAAGTAATCTGTATTATTTTCTGCATAGCTCTTCCTGCTTTCTGCCGATATAACAAAACACGCTCTTAGTATGTCAAGAGCGTGTTGAGATGGTTTACTGCATCCTCAAAGAGCAGCTTTTGCCTGTGCGGCGATGGCTGCAAAGCCCTCAGCATCATGGATTGCAATCTCAGAGAGCATTTTTCTGTTCAGAGTAATTCCGGCTTTTTTGCAGCCGTTCATGAATGTAGAATAATTCATGCCGTTAATTTTGGCAGCTGCGGAGATTCTGGTAATCCAGAGCTGACGGAAGTTTCTCTTTTTCTGTCTTCTGCCGATATAAGCATACTGGCCGGATTTCATCACAGCCTGTTTTGCCATCTTGAAGTGTTTGCTCTTTGCGCCGAAATAGCCTTTTGCCAGCTTAAGAGTCTTGTTTCTTCTTTTGCGTGTAGATAACGCACCTTTAATACGTGCCATAATTCTGTACCTCCATAAATTTCAGGTTTGACTGTAGATCTGTAAACAGCAAGCGATTACAGATACGGAACGAGCTTTTTGAGAGTCGGTGCATTGGACACATCGGCTACGCCGGCATTTCTGGCGATTCTCTTGCGCTTGGTATCTTTCTGGGTAAGTCTGTGACGCTTATTGGTGTGCTGATACTTCAGCTTGCCGGTAGCGGTGAGCTTAAAACGCTTTTTTGCGCCGGAATGAGTTTTTACTTTTACTTTCTTTGCCATGGTGGCTTCCTCCTTCTTACTTGGATGCTTTCGGGGATATAAACATAACAATGCTGCGGCCTTCGGCCTTGGCAGGCTTATCCACAACGCCGTATTCGCTGCATGCTTCTTTGAAGCGTTCCAGCAGTTCTTCGCCGAACTGCGGGTGGGCAATGGCGCGTTTGCGGAAGCGGACAGAAACTTTCAGCTTGTCGCCGCCTTTCAGGAATTTAATGGCCTGATTGACTTTGGTGTTGAAATCGTTGGTATCAATTGTAGAAAACATTCTGATTTCTTTAATTGACATCACTTTCTGATTTTTCTTGGCCTCTTTTTCGCGTTTCTGCTGTTCAAAGCAGAATTTGCCGTAATCGAGGATACGGCACACAGGCGGTTTGGCCTGCGGAGCGATTTTGACCAGATCCAGATCTTTTTCATAGGCTAACATCTGTGCATCTCTGGCAGACATCACGCCCAGTTTCTTTCCGTCGGCATCAATGACCAGGATTTCTTTGTCCCGGATCATCTCATTGATCTGCATGTCCTTGTTTTCTTTGCTGCTTATAGTAAAGCACCCCCAAGCATAAAAAATTAAAATAAAACAAAAAATGAGTACAGATCACAGCAATCAGCACTCATCACTCACCACAGCAGAATTTTCCTGACGGGAACAGGAAGCAATTCTGTTAAGGATTGACCGTTTCGGCATATTGCAGTCAAACGGTGAGACACTGACCGGGGCATCTGCTTTGTTTTCCTGTATAGTATAGCATAAATATTCCGTTTTGTCAAGAGGTTTTTTCAAATTTTCCAAAAAACATCTCAAGATATTATGCGATTTGCTGATTTTCACATAATTTTTGATAAACCTATTGATTTTTCTGTGAAAATGTTGTATAATAATTTCACAGACAGCCTGAAATCTATTTTCAAACCAACTACGAAAGGGTGCTTTTTATGGAAATGAAGTCTAATGCTAAAAATTAAAGGGCTTTACTCTGGTAGAACTGATTGTTGTGATTGCTATCATCGGGGTACTTGCAGGAATACTGATACCTTCTATGATTGGTTACGTTGGCAAGGCGCAAAGAAGAACAGATGCTGCAAATGCAAAAGTAATGTATGATGACATCATGATGCTGCTGTATACAGATGAAGCGTTATATGACGGCTATATTCATTATGGCACACCCGGTCAGCAGACAGCCATGCAGTCATGGACAGATGTTCCTCCTCCCGGAAGTACTACGAAAAGATTTGTCACGGTAAATACGCCGGATGGTCCGGATAGTTATTACGTATGTGTAGGGTGCTATATGGACAGCTACAAGATTGACCAGGATACTTCTCTGGTCTGGCTTCAGGGCAATCTGGAAAGAGAAGCCTTTGCAAAAGCATTGAATAATTTTGAAAACTATGATTTTCAGAAGCAGAAGAGAACAAATAAAGGTGCTGTTCCAATTCGTTCCCGTTCTTATAACGGCAAGAAAACTACAAGATGGTATCTTTGCTGGAGAGAAGGAGATCCTCTGAATATTGAAATCTGGGTCGGCGACAGCACAGACAGCACCAACCGGAGTCAGTTACACTATCGTCTCTATCCGGACTGCTGCCCAGAATATAAATAAATTTTTATTTTTCTATTGCAATTTCAGCATAACTTATGATATAATAATAACAGAATATTTTTGAATAAAGCAAAGGTGAAAAATTTGACAGAAGAACAGATTCATTTTCAGAATCCGGCAGTGGTGCAGACCGTGTTCGGAAGTTATGACCAGAATCTGATATTGCTCCAGAGAGAATATCAGGTCATGATTAACGGGCGCGGCGGCGATGTCACTGTCACAGGCGAAGCCGAACAAACCGCCAAAGCCGCACAGGCTCTCCGGATGCTCGGCGAACTTGCCGGCAAGGGACAGCAGCTTTCCGAACAGACTGTCCGTTATGTGATTTCCATGCTCTCCGACGGCGAGTCCGAAGCCCTGAAAGAACTCAGCAGTGACGGCATCTGCATGACTGCCAGCGGAAAAGTAGTCCGCCCCAAGACAATCGGCCAGAAAAATTATGTCGATGCCATCCGCAATCATACAATTGTCCTGGGTGTAGGTCCTGCCGGAACAGGCAAGACCTACCTCGCTGTTGCCATGGCCGTGAAGGCCTTCAAGGCGCACGAAGTCCAGAAAATCATTCTGACCCGCCCCGCCGTGGAAGCAGGCGAAAAACTGGGTTTTCTGCCGGGCGATCTGCAAAATAAAGTTGACCCCTACCTGCGGCCGCTTTATGATGCATTATTCGATATGTTCGGCGCAGAAACTTTTTCCCGGCATATGGAAAAAAATATCATCGAAGTCGCGCCCCTTGCCTATATGCGCGGCCGTACCCTGGACGATGCCTTCATCATTCTGGATGAAGCACAGAATACTACCTCCGAACAGATCAAAATGTTCCTGACCCGCCTGGGCAATCACAGCAAAATGGTCATTACAGGCGATATTACACAGATTGATCTGCCCGAAAAGCGAAAATCCGGCCTGATTGAAGCCATGAAAATCCTGAAAAATATCGACGATATTTCCATCAGACGCTTCACGGAAAAAGATGTTGTCCGGCACAGGCTGGTGCAGGATATTATCCGCGCTTATGAAAAATTTTATCAGAACCGTCAGTAATTTATTTTAATCTCAAGAACAGAAAAGGAGTTTTTTCTCATGCAGCAAACAGGTAAATTAAAAGTCAGCATCAAAAATAACCAGAACGCCGTGAAAATTCCTTCCGGAATCCGGCTGCTCATCCGCCGCTGCTGTCATGCAGTGCTGATTTCCGAAGGCTTTACGCAAAACGCCGAAGTCAGCGTTTCGTTTGTTTCCAATCAGGAAATCAGAAGCCTGAACAAGGCCTATCGTCAGAAAGATGCTTCTACAGACGTACTTTCTTTTCCGCTTACCAGCGAGGACGGCACCATGGAAATCAATGCCGAAACAGGCTATGTGCTTCTTGGCGATATTGTCATTTCAATCGAAACGGCCGTCAAGCAGGCCAATATTTACGGCCATTCCCTCAGCCGGGAAATTGGTTTTCTGACCGTACATTCCATGCTTCACCTGCTGGGCTATGATCATGAAAAAAGCCCTCTGGACGAACGCATCATGAGAGAAAAAGAAGAATCTGTTCTTGAAAAGCTCGGCATTTCCAGAGAACTGACTTATACTACTCCCGAAACAGAGGAATAATATCATGACAGAAACAAAATCTATTTTCTTAACGCTTTCCGGCAGAACCAATGCCGGAAAGTCTACTTTGCTGAATGCGCTTGTGGGCGAAAAAATCGCCTCTGTCAGCAGCAAGCCTCAGACAACAAGAACCCGGATTACGGGCATTCTGACACGCGATGCCACACAATTTGTCTTTATCGACACGCCCGGACTGCACAAGCCCAAGAACAAACTAAGCGGCCATATGCTGAAAACAGCTCAGGATTCGGCTTCTGATGCCGATGCTGTTCTGTATGTCATCGACTGTACCAAAAAACTGCACGAACAGGATGAAGCTATGCTGAAAGCCATTGCCGACAAAAAAATCTCCTGCATTATTATCATCAATAAAATTGATCTGCTACAGGATAAATCTGCTATGATGCCCCTGATGCTGAAACTGGAAAATGCCTATCATCCTCATGCAATTATTCCGGTCAGTGCCGAACAGAATGACGGTCTGGAAGAAATCCTCACCACTGCCGGAGAACTTGCACAGCCTTCCGTTCATTTTTTCCCGGATGATAAATTCACCGATCAGCCGGAACAGATTCTCGCCGCTGAAATGATCCGTGAAAAACTTCTCAGACTACTCAATGACGAAGTGCCCCACGGCGTGGCCGTCACAGTCGAGAGCATGAAAGAACGCAATGACAAAGATCTGCTGGATATTTCCGCCGTAATCTACTGCGAACGCGATTCCCATAAGGGCATTATCATCGGCAAAAACGGCGCAATGCTGAAAAAAATCGCAAGCTCGGCACGGCACGAACTTGAAGCATTTTTTCAGATTCAGGTCAATCTGAAATGCTTTGTCAAAGTCAAAGAGGACTGGCGCAACAAAGAAGGCCTGATCCGGAGCTTCGGCCTGTCAGAATAATCCAGAAATATTTCACTCCGTTTTGCGGATACTAATCCCAAAAAATCAGAACGGAGTGAAGCCTTATGTCAGAAAATCAATTATGGGAACAGTTTCAGCAAACGGGCAGCATTGCCGATTATCTGCGCTATGCCGCCCAGAAAGGATGTTATGACAGTCAAAGGAGTTGTCCTGTCACAGAAGCCGTTCGGCGAACAGGATAAATTTATCGATATTCTTACAGAATCCGGCATTCTGGAAATTGCCGTGAAGGGTTCGGCAAAAGTCACCAGCAAATCCGGGAGCGCATCGCAGTTATTTGCCTATTCGGAATTTGACATTGCCGACCGCCGCGCGAAAAATAAGGCCAGCGTGTTAAGCAGTGTCACGCCGATTCATATCTTTTACGGATTAAGAAATGATCTGAATGCCGTGGCACTGGCTTCTTATTTTGCGCAGGTGATTTTATATTCCGCTCTGCCGAAATCCGGCACCCCGGAAATTCTGCGCCTGATGCTGAATACACTGCATTATCTTTCCGAACCCGGACATGATGAATTAGTATTAAAAGCAATTTTTGAATTAAGAATCGCTTCCCTGCTGGGATTTCAGCCGGATGTGGTCATGTGCCGGAAATGCGGAAACTATCTGCCGGAACAGTTGTATTTTTCTCCGGAAGAGGGCTGTTTTTTCTGCGATTCCTGCCGTCAGCAGGGCATTCTGATGCCTGCCGGAACGTTACAGGCCATCAGATATATTATATTACAGGAATTCGGGAAAATTTTCTCTTTCCGGATTGCGGAACACTGCCGTCAGCCTTTATTTGATTTTGCGGAACAGTTTCTGCAATATCATGTCGATAAGAAATTTCCGGCTCTGGAATATTATAAACAAATCAAGAGGACGGATTTTTCATGAGTGACAAGTACTATAAACGCGCGAAAATATGCATCATGATTCCGATAATTATTTTTTTCATTGCTGCGGCCACATTCCCTTTGAATCAATTTTTTCCTGTAGGCGATTATTTCACTGTCTGGGAGCTTCTGTTTGGTGCAATTGTCTATATCTGTCCGATTCCATGCATGATTCTGTCCGTGATCGGCGTAAAATTCGCCGGAAAAGCTGAACAAGAGGGGCTTTCCGCAAAATGGCTGAAAATGATCGGCATGTTTGAAATTCCGGCTATTGTTTTATTTTTACTCATGACTTTTATGGTATATTAATTTACATTAAGGTGTGGCGGCCTTGTCGTCACATTTTTTCGTAATCTTTAAAGGAGATGACCAACATGCCTGTGGATTTGAACTCGCTCTGGACTTCGCAGACTCTCCCCGTCATAGACGGCATTCTCTATGCAGACGGAAGTTTTCAGAAAATCGAAATCCATACAGATGAAAACTATCACAGAACACTGATTCCGGTTCCGGAACAGAAGCCTGATTTTTCAATCATTTCGGATATTTATATTTCAGCAGAATATGACTTTCAGAAATATCAGATTTTCTGCGGTCAGGGCAGTTACGGCGGCGACGGCTTTGTCACAGCGGTTTCCGGAAATCATATCGAATGGCTTGCTTTCTGGGAAGATGCCAACCCGTTTATAAAAATTCAGTCTCACGAAAATCAATTAGAAATTACAAACAATCTGCATGAAGTCTGGCAGTTCGATTTGTCAGACCCGAAATCTATCACAGTATCTGTCAAGGAGGATTTATGAAACCTTTTGAACAAGTTTTAGAATTAGATAAAGTCTTAGCGCAGGCAGCAGAATTCGCCTCCAATGAGACAACCCGTCAGATGCTTCTGCAATGCAAGCCCAGCACTGACCTTTCCGAAGTCCGGCAGGAAATCGAAAAAACGGACGATGCCTTGCAGCTTGCATTACAGTTCGGAACGCCGCCTTTTTCAGAATTCCGGAATATCTGCAACATGGTGACAAGAGCCGCATCCGGTGCAAGATTATCACTGAAAGATCTGCTTGATGTAGCCGATCTGCTCCGGCAGGTGCAGAGCCTCTACAGCTGGTACGGGCATTGCAGTGAATCGGCAACTTCTCTGGATTACTTATTTTCTTTGATGATTCCGAATGATGATCTGTTAGCGATGCTCGAACGCTCTATTATATCAGAAGAAGAAATTGCTGACAGTGCCAGCCCGACACTCGCTGAAATCCGGAAAAAACTGCTCCGTTCGCGGTCACATCTGCGCGAAACGCTCGACAGCATGATCAAAAACAAAACTATGCAGAAATATTTGCAGGAAAACACTGTCACACTCCGCGACGGGCGTTTTGTGCTCCCTGTCAAGGCCGAATACAGAAGTCAGGTCGCCGGACTGATTCATGATACTTCTTCCAGCGGTCAGACAATCTTTATCGAACCCATGCAGATTGTCGAGGCCAATAATGATATCCGTCTTCTGGAAAGCCGGGAACTCGAAGAAATCGACAGAATTATGAAAAAACTCTGTGCGGCTGTCGGCGCAGAATCTGAATCGCTGAAACGTCTGCATACTACCTGCGCCGAACTGAATTATTACTTTGCCAAGGCTAATTATGCCGCATCCCTGAAAGCAGTGAAGCCAATCATCAGCGATGACGGCATTTTAGAACTGAAAAAAGCCCGGCATCCTCTGCTGGATCAAAATAAAGCTGTTCCGATTGATCTTGCACTCGGCGAACAGCATAACGCCCTGATTGTGACCGGCCCTAATACCGGCGGCAAAACCGTCGCCCTGAAGACCGCCGGATTATTGACTGCCATGACAATGTGCGGATTTCTGATTCCCGTCACGGACGGAAGCAGAATTTCCATTTTCCGGCATATTTTAGCTGATATCGGCGACAGTCAGAGTATTGAACAGAATCTTTCTACTTTTTCTTCCCATACGCTGAACGTTGTCGAAATTTTGCAGACCGCTGATGACAGTACGCTGATTCTGCTGGACGAGCTCGGTTCTGGTACTGACCCTGTCGAAGGCGCAGCTCTGGCGATTTCTGTTATTGATTATCTGAAACAGCTAGGCGCAAAACTCATGGTAACAACTCACTATCAGGAACTGAAACTCTATGCCGCTGATACGCCCGATGTCATCAATGCTTCCTGCGAATTCAATACAGAAACTCTCAAGCCGACTTACAGGCTGATTCTCGGCTCTCCCGGAAAATCAAATGCGTTTGCCATTTCCGGGCAGCTCGGCATTCCGGAAGTCATCCTGAAACATGCCGAATCACTCATCAGCGAGGAAAACAAGAAATTCGAGCATGTCATTGAAAAATTTGAACAGGCCAGAAAAGATCTAGAATTTCAGAAAACACAGGCCGAACAGCTCCGGCAGGAAGCCGAAATTTTAAAATCCGAATTGGAACAGAAACGCAGTCAGCTGCTCCAGGAAGAAAAAGAAACGCTGGAACGCGCCGCCGCACAGGCAAGCCGGATTGTCGAATCGACAAAGGCACAGTCCAACGCCTTGCTTGACGAACTCGAACAGCTCCGCAAAGAAAAGGAAAAAGCCGATTTTGCAAGCCGTGTTTCTTCTGCGAAATCCGCAAGCACCCAGCAGCTGCGCGAAATGTATAAGACTGCCAATCCTGTCATCGGCAACATTGACGAAAACGGCGATTATGTTCTCCCCCGTCCCCTGAAAAAAGGCGACCACGTTCTCATTGCCGATTTGCAGAAAGAAGCCGTCATTGCTTCGGAAGTGAATGAAAATTCTGATTCTGTCTTTGTCCAGATGGGCGTAATGAAAATGAAAATTCATATCGACCGGCTTCGCCTGCTGGATACATCCAGAATCAATCCCCAGAATCAGAAAAAGAAAAAAACACATCAGGTTTCTGCCAAAGTCGAACGCAAAGGCACAATGGAGCTGGATATCCGGGGCTATTCCTGCGATGAAGGCGTTTATGAAGTGGAACAGTTCATCGCCGGGGCTGTGCTGTCGAATATCGGAACTGTCACAATCATCCACGGCAAGGGCACGGGCGTACTGCGGAACGCCGTCCAGCAGAAACTCCGGTCTATGAAATGCGTGAAAGAATACCGCAGCGGCGTTTACGGCGAGGGCGAAAACGGTGTGACAATTGTCACACTGAAATAATTCAGCAAACTGCATAAAAATCAACATGTTTTTTTGGCATCGAAAACGATTTGTTCATAGATTTTCTATTGCAGATTCTCTATTTATCTGTTACAATAAAATAGAAAGTGACGGTGAGATGATATGAAAAACCGGAAAAAAATTGCCGTACTGATGGCCGGAGTCGTACACAGAGCGTATCAGCATATGTTCCTGGAAGGCATCCTCTCCCAGGCCCGGCAGCTGAATTATGATGTCTGTATCTTCTCCCCCTTCATGAACTATGACAACGAATCGGAATATCAGCTGGGCGAAAATCATATTTTCGATCTGGTGAATTATAACCAGTTTGACGGCGTGATTTATGCGCCCTGCTCGTTCAACAGTTCGTTCCTGAAAAACAGAATTGAACAGGAACTCCTGACAGTCTGTACCATTCCGGCGGTTGTGCTGGAAAGTGATGATCCAAGATTCCACTGCATCATGATGGATGATGTCACAGCGTTTGAACAGGTTGTCAATCATGTAATTGAAGCGCATCACCTGACGAAAATTCTCTGTCTGACAGGATTTCAGGGCAATATGCAGGCGGAAATGCGCTTGCATGGCTACAGAAACGCCATGCAGAAACATCATCTGGAAATTCCTAATGGCTATGTAGTTTACGGGGATTTCTGGAAACAGGCGGCACTGGATCTGGCGCAGAATATCGCTGACGGAAAAATCACTCCGCCGGAAGCCGTCGTCTGCTGCTGTGATACTGTTGCCATTACGCTGTGCAACCGCCTGATTGAACTGGGATTCCGGGTGCCGCAGGATATTGTCATTGCCAGCTATGATGCCGGCAGCGAGGCCTCTGAAAATGTTCCCTCGGTCACGACATATGTCAGGCCGATTGTGGATATGGGAATACAGGGTGTTTTACAGCTGCACGAACGCATCACAGGCGAAAAGGCCGAACCCGTCCGCAAAGACAAGGGCTATCTGGTTCCGGCTGAAAGCTGCGGATGCGGCAATAATTTTCAGCAGAAATTTGAAGAACGTCAGAAAGCAATTCACGAAATCGAAGAAGCCCGCAAATTATTTGAAGATATCCCCATGGCAGAACGCCTGAACGCTATGCCTACCCTGAAAGCTCTGTTTGATAAAATTATGGATCATCTGTATCTGATCAGCGGTTTTCAGGATTTCTATCTCTGCATGTGCGATCTGTGGGACGATCTGTCTAAAAATTCTGAATATAAAGCAGATTATGATCATTATACAGACAGGATGCATTTAAGAATCTCCTGCACTGACCAGATTGGAGAAGTGACAGATCAGATATTCGACAAAAGCGAACTGCTTCCGGCACTTCATGCCGACCGCGACCAGCCCCGCGCCTATTATTTCACGCCCCTGCATTTCAACGAACGCTGTTTCGGCTATACCGTGCTTGGCTATGGAAACAGCATCAGGGCTTACGATTCGCTGTATCACAACTGGACGCGGAATTTAAATAATGCCTTTGAATTCATGCGTGTGAAGCATAATTTCAGCTCCATGAACCAGCGGCTGTTTACGGCATCCATCCGCGATACGCTGACAGGCATCTATAACCGGCACGGCTATCAGCATTATTCGGCCGAAATTTTTGAAAAAGCACAGCTTTCCAAGACAAAAAAACTGCTGATTTTTGCCGCCGACCTCGACGGCCTGAAAGTCATCAACGACACGTACGGCCATCTGGAAGGCGACAATGCAATTTCTGTCGTTGCCAATGCCCTGAACACCTGCTTTTCCCTGAACGAAATCTGTGCCAGAACCGGCGGCGATGAATTTCTTGTCATCGGCTGTGATGATTATTCCGAAGAAGATATTCAGGAATATATTCAATATATTCTGGATTTTCTGATGCAGTACAATGCCGAATCGGAAAAGCCCTATCAGGTAGAAGTCAGTCTGGGTTATGTCTGCCGGAGCGTGGATGCTTCGGACGAACTTCAGCCGCTGATGGAAGAAGCCGATGCCCGGATGTATGCCAACAAAGTCCGCAGAAAGAAAAACAGAAAAGCTTGAATCATTCATGCAGAAAGAAGCCGCCGTGTTTCTTTCTGCATATTTCAAAAGGAGGATTTCTCATGAAAGAACGCAGAAAAATAAACAAACTCATCCGGAAAGCCGTAAAGCAGGCCGTCCGGGAGGCCATTCTCGAAAAAACAGAACCCGTTCAGGATATGCCTGTGACAAAGCCGTTCCGGGAAGCCGCCGGGGCACTCGGCGGCCTGTCTGCGGAAACGGCCAGGCTGTGCATTGATTTTGTCAAATGTTTCGGCATTTTTATCACGCTGTTATATGCCGTGCGCCAGCTGATGAAAGAAATCAAGACTCCATTCTGAATTATTCCCTCAGGAGGCAGGAATTTATGAAAAAACAATCTCTGAAACATTGGTTTTCCTTTCTGGCCGCGATTGCACTTTCCGGACAAAACCTGATGCTCCCGGCCTTTGCCGGTGAACTGCTCGGCCAGTCGGATTTCAATACCGGCGTGGGTCTGCCGTGGCATATCTGCGAGTCTATGACAGGAAAAATGGATTTTTCCATCGATGACGGTACTTATAATATTACAGTCATCAATCCGGGCGGCCTTGCCAACGGCGGCGAAGACCGCTGGGACTGTCAGTTCCGGCACAGAAATCTGACATTCGTGGCAGGACATACCTATCGCCTGACTTACAGCGTATGGGCGAGCAATTCTGGCTGGATGTACGCCAAAATAGGCGATATGACCAACGGCGATCTTGAACTATGGCATTCCAACGGCAATCTGCTGAATATGACCTATCAGGAAAACCAGTCTCAGGCCGATGTCGAAAACGCCCTGAAATCCGCACAGCAGAACGGCCAGTGGAAAGATTATAACGCCTGGGAAGGCGTAACCATCAGCGGCAATCAGTGGAATACGTTTGCTTATGAATTCACACTCGGTTCAAACGGCGAACGCACTTCCTCTGCGGACGGCACAGGAGAATGGACATTCCATTTCGGCGGAAACGGTCAGTATACTCCGAACGTCTGCTTTCCGGCCGGGACGGAATTAAAATTCGATAATCTCTGTCTGATTGATATGACGGATGATTCTCATGACTATATCCCCGAACCCCAATGGAACAGAGCCGATATTCTCACCAATCAGGTGGGCTATTTCACGAATCTGGGCAAGAATGCCACTGTTCTGTGCAAAGATACTGCGCCGCGTGAATTTTATCTCAAAGACAGTTCCGGAACAGTTGTCTATACAGGTCAGACCAGTACATTCGGCTATGATGACGATTCCGGCGATCTGGTGCACACGCTGGATTTTTCTGATTTCCAGCAGGAGGGCGTTTTCTATCTTGAAACAGATCAGGGGGCGAAAAGCCGGGAATTCCGGATAGGCATTACAGAAACATATTCCGGAATGCTGTACGATGCGCTGAATTATTTTTATCAGAACCGCAGCGGCATGGCCATCGAAGCACAGTATATCAGCTCCGGCGAAAAGGAAAAACTTGCCAGAGCCGCCGGACATACATCTGATATTGCGACAATTCAGCAGACATGGGGCTATTCCGGGTCTTCCGGAACACAGGATGTCACAGGCGGCTGGTATGATGCCGGCGATCACGGAAAATATGTTGTCAACGGCGGCATTGCTCTGTGGATGATGCAGAATCAGTACGAACGCGCGTTACAGAAAAATCAGCAGGATGCTTATGCAGACGGTTCGATGCTTCTGCCCGAAAACAGCAACGGTTATCCTGATCTGCTTGATGAAGCACGTTACGAAATGAACTGGATGCTGAAAATGATCGTCCAGGACGGCGATTATCAGGGCATGGCCTATCATAAAGTACATGACATCAAATGGACGGCTTTGGCAGTTGCTCCGGCTGATGACCCCGAAGAACGCATTCTCAAACCGCCGACAACTCCGGCAACGCTGAACCTTGCCGCATGTGGTGCACAGAGCTATCGTCTGTGGAAAGATTTAGACTCTGCTTTTGCCGAACAGTGTCTGAATGCGGCGAAATCTGCCTACGAAGCCGCGAAAAAGCATCCTTCCATGTTTGCGCCTCTGGATGAATCCGTCGGCGGCGGCCCTTATGGCGATGACCTTGCCGAAGATGAATTCTATTGGGCGGCCTGCGAACTCTATGCCGCGACAGGTGATAAAATCTATTATGAAGATATGAAAAAATCCTCCTGGTTCCTGAAAGTTCCGTCCACGCTGGAAGGCGGCGAAGCCGCCGGCATTATCGGTTCTTTTGACTGGGGTCACACAGCGGCTCTTGGTTCTGTCACAATGACATTTTATCAGGATTTGCTGGAACAGTCCGAAACTGAAACGCTTAAAAATAATTTCACCGAAGCCGCCGAAATCTTCCGGCATATCGAAACCGAACAGGGTTACGGACTCCCCTACGGTCAGAGCACTATCAGCTATGATGACAGGGATTCCGGCTATGTATGGGGGTCTAATTCCTTTGTGGCAGATAATGCGATTATTCTCGCCTATGCTTATGACCTGACAGAAGATAAAACTTATCTGAATGCGGCCGTCAGCGCGATGGATTATCTGCTTGGCCGGAATCCGATGGATTATTCTTATATTACAGGATACGGTTCACACAGTGTACAGTATCCGCATCACAGATGGTGGTCATTTCTGATTTCCAGTCAATTTCCGAAAGCTCCGTGCGGCGTACTGGTCGGAGGGCCTAACTCCGGCATGGAAGACCCCTGGGTCAGAGGCTCCGGCTGGAAAAAAGGAGAAATTCCTCCGCAGAAATGCTATCTGGATCATATCGAGGCATGGTCGGTCAATGAGTGCACCATCAACTGGAATATGCCGCTTGCCTGGCTGACTTCTTTTCTCTGTGAAGAGGGCGGCGGCGTGATTACCAGTCAGACCAGCTCCGGCACGAACAACGGCGGAAACGGCACTTCCAACGAAAACCAGATCTACGCAACTGAACCAGAACTCCAGAAAACAGCGACTTCCCCCGTTCCTGATAACCCCACTATCCGGAACAATGCCACAGAAACAGAACTGACAACGGAATTCTCCGCGCCGAATATCAGTCAGTCAGAAACAGAACAGCTCTCTGTCGAAGTAGATTCCAAAAAGCAGAATCTGCCCTTGATTCTGGGGATTGTCGGCGGCCTGATTGCACTGATTTCGATTGAAATTTTCGCCTACAAGGTGATTAAACTCAAGAAAGATAAAAAATAATCTGCAAAGCAGAATTATTTTAAGGAGCAGTTTTCATGAAAAAATTTAATTCTTATTTTATCGGCCAGTTGATTCTGGGCATTCTGATTTTCGGGATTGCTTTTACAATTCTCGGCAGAGTGCTGACAGCACTTTTGCTCCAGCAGACAGATTACAGCATTTCTGTCGTGGCATATCCTGTTGTTCTGATTGCAAGCGTGATGAATGCAGTATGCATGGTGACGGCAATCGTGACGGCACAGCAGAACGCCCGGAAAAAAGACTGCATCGAAACGCCGATGAATCCAAAGCAATATTATCTGATTGTGGCCGCTGTGCTGACTGTCATCAATATTTTATGCTCCGTGCTGGGATTTTCGGGAACCTGCCAGACAATCAGCCAAAATATCAATACATTGGATGCTCTTATGAAAATTCAGGAAAATTCAGCTTCTGCTTCGGCAGAAGAACTTGCCAATCAGCTTGCCGGAAAAATCCGGTCAGCCGCCATGACGGCAGTTCTTCTGGGGAATGTTCTGCAAGCGGCGATTCTGTTCGGCTTTACGCCGATGCATATTCAACGCCATGAAAGGATTTTTTCAGCATGAAGAAAACATGTGAATCTTACTTTGTAATTCAGAGTGCCGGAACGCTCGACTATGAAAAGGGCTTTCTTCCGGAAGAAAACAGCGCATTTCCGCCGGACGAAATGACAGAAATTCTGGGAATTCAGCCGTTCCGGACTCATGTCAACCCGAAAAATCACTGCTGTCTGTGGTGTGCCTGCCTACAGTCCGAACCGGATGTGCTCCGGACGGAACAGCCGGAACGCATTGCAGAAACCCTCTTTCCTTTGATTGAGAAACTCAATGGCATCAAAGAAAAATATCATGTCTTTTTCCGGATTGAAATCTATCCTTATGAAGAAAGGGAAGATTCTTACGGAACACTCTGGATTTCGCCGAAAGTCAGCGATTTCTGCGCCAGAACAGGAACGGGCATCATTGTAGATATATACTATTACGAGCCGAAAAATGATTTTTAAATTTCAACATCCGGGAGGAAATCTTCCGGATGATTTTTTTATATCTTGATAATTTAAAAAAATATCAGAAATTTTCAAAAAACACTTGACAAATCCAGATTGATTTGATATAATTAAATTGTACTCAATCGAATTGAGAAAAATCAAAATCAAAAGGAGTTTTTACTATGAGCAGTATCTATGATTTCACAATGAAAGACGTTGACGGCAACATGATTCCCCTCTCTGACTACAAGGGCAAAGTCCTGCTGATTGTCAATACCGCTACCGGCTGCGGCTTTACTCCGCAGTACGAAGGCCTTCAGGATCTGTACGAAAAATATAAAGATCAGGGTCTGGAAATTCTGGATTTCCCGTGCAATCAGTTTGGCGGTCAGGCACCCGGCACAGATGAGGAAATTGTGGATTTCTGTCAGTCCCGTTACGGCGTGACATTCAAGCAGTTCTCAAAAATCGAAGTCAACGGCGAAAACGAAGCCCCTCTGTATACGTTCCTGAAAGATCAGCAGGGCGGAATGCTTGGCAGCAATATCAAGTGGAATTTTACAAAATTCCTGGTTGACAAAAACGGCAAAGTCCTTGACAGATTCGCCCCCGTTGACAAACCCGAAAAATTAGAATCCAAAATAAAGGAGCTGTTGTAATCATGAAAGAATATGTTTACGAACCTCAGGGCGTTTGCCCTATGCAGATCACGTTCGATATTGACGGCGATGTCATTCACAATATTCAGTTTATGGGCGGCTGTAACGGCAATCTGAAAGCCCTCTCCAAAATTCTTGACGGCTGGACGGTCGAACAGATCGAAGAAAAGCTCTCCGGCAATACCTGCGGCAGAAGACCTACCTCCTGTGCCGATCAGCTCGCGAAGGCTGTCCGCGCCGCCTATGAGGAGCTTTCCGCATGACCGAAAAAAATTACGATTCCTTGAAACTGGAAAATCAGCTTTGTTTTCCGCTGTATGC
>DFJS01000035.1 GCA_002373165.1 Ruminococcus sp. UBA3665 | reverse complement strand
TTCCATCGAACTCACGTTATTATAATAAAGGAGAATTTTACATGCAGTATTTTACCAGACAGGAAATGATTTTATGGTGTGGGTCAGTTTTGTTGATTCTGGCGGCGTTTCTGGCGTTTGACCGGGTGAATTATCTTTCTCTGGCGGCTTCATTGATCGGGGTGACATCACTGATTTTTGCCGCTAAGGGAAATCCGGCCGCCCAGGTGCTGATGATTCTGTTCAGCCTGCTGTACGGGATGATTTCTTACAGTTTCCGGTATTACGGCGAACTGATTACTTATCTTGGCATGACAATGCCGATGGCAGTCTTCACGCTGATTTCCTGGCTGAAACATCCGTTTCAGGGCAATTCGTCCGAAGTCAGAGTGCATCATATTACAAAATCAGAGCTTTTTCTGACCTGTATTCTGACTTTAATCGTCACAGTACTGTTTTATTTTATTCTGAACTATTTTCATACGGCAAATCTGCTGCCGAGCACTGTTTCTGTCACAACGAGTTTTCTTGCCGTGAGCCTGACATTTTTCCGGAGTCCTTATTATGCGATAGCCTATGCCGCAAATGATATAATTCTGATTATTCTGTGGACGCTGGCATCTCTGGAAAATTCTTCTTATATTTCAGTTCTGGTATGTTTCTTTGTATTTCTGGTGAATGATATCTATGGCTTTATCAGCTGGAAGCGCATGGAAAAACGGCAGAGGCATTCTGCATAAATTTAATCATAAAAATTTGTATAAATTTCATATAGCACTGAAAGCCAAAATATGATATAATAAAACCGTATGTATTTTGTTTTACGCATATCATAAGGAGGATGTTATGAAAAAATCTATCAGAAAAACAGTCAGTGCGCTGCTCGCGCTGACAATGTGTGCCGCCGGAACAGGTCTGCTCCCGGTAACTGCAGAAGATGCTGCCGAAGTCAAAGCCCTGCCGCTGGGTACTTACGAAGTCGAAACGTTCGACGGCGTAGAAGTATGGACTTCTATCTATGAAAATCAGCTGCCCGGCTATTCCGGCGATGGTTTTGCATACCTGACTTCCAATCCCATTAATTTCAATATCGAAGTAGACGAAGAAGGCATGTATGAAATTAAATTCCGTGCTGCGCAGATTCTCAGCGAAGACGGAAGAATGCAGACTATCACAGTCAACGGCGTGGAATATTCTTATACAATGCCGTATCTGAACGAATGGACAGATATTTCATTCGGCTTTATCCGTCTGAAAAAAGGCGTGAACGAAATTTCTATCATCAATAAATACGGCTATGCCGCATTTGATACAGTCACAGTCGAGAAAGCTGTATTCCCGGAACTCAAAGGCACAGATCAGACCTGCGATCCTGCCGCTACTCCGGAAACAAAAGCACTTCTGAAATATCTGAATTCTGTTTACGGAAAGAATATTCTCTCCGGCCAGCAGGAAATCTACGGCGGCGGCCATAATGTGCAGACTTCCATCCGCTACGATGCCGCAACGGATACTTGTGTGGACGGCGACGGCAAAACTTATAAAATCGTAGAAGGCGATTACGGTACAGACGATCAGGGCAATAAATTCCCCTGGCACTGTGTCGATGAAAACGGCTTTGACTATACTTACAATACACAGAATCATAATTATGCCTATAATGACTACGATCAGGAATGCCGTTATCTCTACGAACTGACCGGCCATTATCCGGCAATCAGAGGCTTTGACTTCAATACGCATTCTCCGGGATTCGCCTGGGAAGACGGAGTCACTGACCGTATGATTCACTGGGCGAAGACTCAGAACGGCATCTGCACGGCAAGCTGGCATGTAACAGTCCCGAAAGATATGTCCGATTTTGAAGTCGACGAAGAAGGCAATATCACTAAAATTTCCAACGACTGGCAGGCTTATACTTACGGCATTACAACAGATTTCGTCACAGCAAACTGCCTGGTAGAAGGTACAAAAGAATATTATTTCTTCCAGGAAGCAATGCGCCTGCTGGCAGAACAGATTCAGAAATTGCAGGATGCCGGTGTGCCGCTGATCTTCCGTCCGCTCCATGAAGCCGAAGGCAATGCCGATCCGCAGGGAACCGGTGCAGGCTCCTGGTTCTGGTGGTCGAAAGAGGGAACGGAAGTATATCATCAGCTCTGGAAACTGCTCTACACAACCCTGACAGAAGAATATAATCTGCATAACATCATCTGGGAACAGAATCTCTATGCATGGTCGGATGCTTCTGCCAACTGGTATACCGGCGACGAATGGGTTGACATCGTCGGCTTTGACAAGTACAATACGCAGTATAACCGCCATGACGGCAATACAACCGGCCCTAATGAAGATGCAGAAAGCAAAATCTTCTGGGCGCAGGTAGGTTATGTGGATAATAAGAAAATGGTCTCCATGCCGGAAAATGACTCTATTCCGAGTCTCGAAAACATGGAAATTGAAAATTCAAAATGGCTGTATTTCTGCACATGGTACGACGGCGAAGCCGGTGCGCCGCAGTTTATCTCCGGTTCTGAGTATCAGAATCCGGAAACTCTCAAAACGCTCTTCAACAGCGATTTCTGCATTACGCTGGACGAACTGCCGGCAGATCTGTACGGCAGTGAAGTCGCACCTACAGAAGTTCCTTCCGAAACGCCTGAACCCGGCGATATCCTGTACGGCGATACTGACCTGAACGGAAAAATAAATATTCTGGATGTCATTACGCTGAACAAGAATCTGCTCGGCAAGGAAACATTCACAAAAGAACAACAGCTTGCTGCCGATGTTGACCTCAGCAGTACGCCGGATTCAACTGACTCTCTGATTATTCTGAAATATATCGTCGGCATTGTAGAATCTCTGCCTGTAGCAAAAGCAGAATAATATATATCTTGAAATTCAAAAAAAGCTCTGTCGTCACGGCAGGGCTTTTTTCTGAAAGGAGTACAATTGAAATGCGACTCTATGGAGCTTCTTTTTTTGTCAGACCTGGAAGAACAATCACAACTCCGGAACTTCTGGAACAATTTATTAAAATCGCCGGAAAAGCAGGATGCAGTATCCTGAAACAGGAATTCCGCGTGCCTCGTCCGGAACGTCCGGAGGACGGGGCTTATGTAATTCAGCTTTTGCATCATGCAAGCGGTACAAAGGCGGATATCATCCTGAAAGCCAATACGGAACGCCCTATGTTTATGTTTACAGAAGAAAATTTTTATGTACGTTATCTTTATGTCAAAGAAATTGACGAGTGCCCGGAACTGCTTCTGGAAACAGCTTATTATTTCATGCAGGAATATCCTGATGCCCTCATGGAAGAAGAAGTCACACATTATTTTTTTGAAAAGCATGAGATTGAAGAAATCCGGAAATCAGAACATAAAAAATACTGGTATATCGTAAGCGTGCAGGATTTCACCAAAAAGAAGGAAGAATCATGAAAAATATGCAAATTTGTCCCAAATGCGGCGGAAAAATCACATTCTGGAAAGTATATCCGTGGATTCAGTATCGCGGATACACGCCAATGCGCTGTACTGATTGCAAAATACCGCTGAAAATAGAGTTTTCGCTGTTTCCTAAAAGGCAGTATTTTATCACGGAAGAACGATATAAACCGCTTTATCGTGCGGATTACGAGCTGTTTTCTCCGGCATTTGAAAAAGAATTCCGGGAAAATAATATTCTGCAATTGCAGACCGGAAAAGAAAAGTTCTATATTTTATTGCAGCATGTGACAGAATCAGATTTCGAGTTTCATTTTGTGCCGTATCAGAAAGAAATTCTTTTGCCGGAACAGGCAGAGCTTTCCGACGGCGAAAAAATCATCACAGTTTTGAAAAATATCAGGGAAATATAAAACCGCCCGGAATTCCGAGCGGTTTTTAAATTTCACGATATCATCAATTATACGCCGTACTTGGCAGTTGCAACCGGAACGCCGGGGCCCATAGTAGATGCTACTGTGCAGGACTTCAAATAAGTGCCCTTTGCAGCAGCAGGCTTTGCCTTTACAACTGCTTCCAGCAGAGTGCTCAGGTTCTGGTCGAGCTTTTCAGCACCAAAAGATGCCTTGCCGATCGGGCAGTGAATGATATTGGTCTTGTCCAGACGATATTCAATCTTACCAGCCTTGGCATCAGTAACAGCTTTTGCAACATCGGGAGTTACTGTACCGGCCTTGGGGTTCGGCATGAGGCCTCTCGGACCCAGTACACGACCCAGACGGCCTACCAGACCCATCATGTCAGGGGATGCAACAACAACGTCGAATTCCATCCAGTTTTCCTTCATGATCTTGTCAACCAGATCCTGACCGCCTACATATTCAGCACCGGCTGCCTTGGCAGCTTCGTACTTGTCTTCTTTGCAGAATACGCACACTCTTACCTTTTTGCCGGTACCGTTGGGCAGAACTACCGCACCGCGAACCTGCTGGTCAGCATGACGGGAGTCAACACCCAGACGAATGTGTACTTCTATTGTTTCATCAAATTTTGCCTTGGCATTCTTGCAGACCAGATCCAGAGCTTCAGCGGACTCGTAGAGCTTGTCAGCTTCAATTGCCTTACGGCTGTCAACATACTTTTTGCCGTGTTTCATAATATAAAATCCTCCTGATTAGTGGTAATACCGGTTTGCTGATTCGCAAAGCCGGTTAGCGGAAAGAGCAGAATTTCCTCCCACTTGCTTGTTAAAACTCTGTAAAAATCAGTCCTTTACTACTACGCCCATAGAACGTGCCGTGCCGGCAATCATGCTCATAGCAGCTTCGACAGAACCTGCATTGAGGTCTTTCATCTTAGTTTCTGCAATGGACTTGATCTGTTCTGTTGTAATAGTAGCAACTTTGGTCTTGTTCGGAACACCGGAACCGCTTTCAATGCCGCAGGCCTTCTTGATCAGGACAGCAGCGGGCGGAGTCTTGGTGATGAAAGAGAACGAACGGTCTGCATAGACTGTGATGACTACCGGAATAATCATGCCGATATCGTTCTTGGTTCTTTCATTGAATTCTTTTGTGAATGCCATGATATTCACGCCGTGCTGACCCAGTGCAGGACCAACCGGCGGAGCAGGTGTTGCTTTACCTGCCGGAATTTGCAGCTTGATATAGCCTGTTACTTTCTGTGCCATAGTAATTGACCTCCAAATTTGTGGTAAAAGGCGAGTATTAAAAAAACACTCTCCCACTGTGAAAACTTTTTTATTAGTTTTCAGGATTTCTTTCTTGAATTAATCATCAAGCTTGACAGCCTGATGCAGTGCGACGGTAGTAGGCGTTTCGCGGCCGAACATGCTGACCAGCACGTGTACCTGATCGTTTTCTACATCGATCTTCTGGACAATGCCTGTAAAACCATCCATATTTGTGCCTGTTACACGGATTGTGTCGCCAACCTGATAATTCACTTCAATAGTCGGCTTGGAATTGATGCCCATTGCAGCCACTTCCTTGTCAGACAGGGGAGTCGGCTTGGAGCCGGGGCCCACAAAACCTGTTACGCCGCGCGTATTGCGCACAACTGCCCAGGAATCGTCAGTATAAATCATCTTAACCAGCACATAGCCGGGAAAGACTTTCCGTTCAAATTCCTTTTTCTTTCCGTCAACAATTTCTGTCACATGTTCTTTTGGAATCTGAACTTCCTGAATCTGTTCGCGGAGCTTTCTGTTTTCCACGACTTTTTCAATGTTCTGTCTTACTTTGTCCTCATAGCCGGAATATGTGTGAATGACATACCATTTTGCAGTCTGAGACATGAAAAGACCTCCCTTTCAAACATGTTTAAGAATGATTGGCCAGACCCAGCAGGAACTTCATCAGCTCCAGCAGACCTGTATCGAGCAGTCCGACAAAAAGGCTGGAAATAACAATTGTACCGAGTACAATGCCGGAATTAATCATAACGGTTTGTCTGGTAGGCCAGGTGACCATTTTAAACTCACGTTTCAGGTCAGCGAACCATTTTCCGATGCCGCCGGATTTCTTCTCGTCTTTCTTGTCATTTTTCTTGTCTTTTTTATCAGACTTTTCAGCTTTGGCTTTTTTTTCTTTTTTGGTTTCTTTTTCTTCAGAAACTTCGGTCAGAGCGTCTTTTTTTTCTTTCGCCATGCGCTGTACCCTCCGTTACTTCGTTTCTTTATGCAGTGTGTGCTTGCGGCAGAACTTGCAATGCTTGTTCATTTCGAGACGGTCGGGATCGTTCTTCTTGTTTTTCTTAGTCACATAATTGCGACGCTTGCATTCAGTGCAAGCCAGTGTTACTTTCACTCTCATCTTATCGGCACCTCCTGATAGAATAGCTTTTATCCGACTTATCCGGACGAGTTTTAGCTTTTTGCCTCCCTCACTTGACAGAGATAAAAAAAGCACATAAAAAATACCCCTGCAAAGAGGTATTTTTATTATAGCATATGAATTTTTATTTGTCAAGGGGTTTTTTGATATTTTTTGCATAAATAATAAAAATTTGTCGTTATATGTTTTTTCCTTTGGCCAGGCTGGAATAATAACTGCTTAATGACTGTGCAGATTCTGCAATAATCTGGTTTGCCTGCGCAATTCTTGCCTGGTTTGCATAAATGCCCTCGGCGGCTTCTTCCGCGGCAGAACGGGCATGATGCAGAGCCTTCTGGAGCTGCTCTGCCTGGTCGGACTCTGCCAGCATTCCGGCTGCTTCCAGATGGGCAATGCTCCGGATTGCATGAAGTTCGTCCTGAAACATGCCCTCTGCCTTGATGCTGTCCAGAAGCTGGATATATTTCTGTTCAGAAAGCAGTTTTTTTGCGCTGCGGAGTGCCTGAAAATCAGGAATTTCCGTGCTTTCTTCCCAGGAATCTGAAAGCAGCTTGTCCATAGGAATATCCAGTACGCCGGAAAGATATTCCAGTGTTTTCATAGAAGGCGTAGCACTGCCGCTTTCAATCAGACTGAGCATATTTCTTGTGATAAAATTTCCGGCAACTTCGCTCTGTGTCATTTTTTTGGAAAGCCGGGCAGTCTTGAGTCTTTTTCCTAATTCTGCATTGTCCATGAAATCCATCCTTTCATCTGTAGTTCTCTTTCATGTAAATGTTGTTTACTCTGTTTTTTATATCATAACACAAATCAGAAAAAAATGCAATAGTTTTTTGTAATTTTTTTAGAAAAAATACTTGACAAATCGAGAATTCTGTGCTATGATATTGTCAGTAAATAAAATTTACATGAAAGAAGGGAACTTTATGCAGGCATGGTGGGAGAGTTTATCACAGATTTTAAGAATTTTATACTGCATTGCCATCCCGGCAAGCCTGATACTCGTCTTGCAGCTGCTTCTTGCTATGATGGGCGGTCATCATGATGCCGGTATTGAATTTTCCGATACTTCCGGCATTGATGATTTGAATCTTGATCTGGACGGCGACGGCATTCCGGATTTTGATACGCCGGATATCGGCACTGGTTCGGACGGAAGCAATCCGGCAGATTTCGGAACGCTGAAATTATTATCCTTGCAGACAGTTGTCACATTTCTGGCTGTATTCGGCTGGGTATCGATTATCTGCATCAGTTCGGGGCTGGCAAATGTGATTTCACTGCTGATCGGCGCAGTCTGCGGATTATGCATGATGATTATCGTCGCCAGGATGGTGCAGGCGACTGCCAAGCTGGCCGAAAACGGAACGCTGAATTTAAAAAATGCCATCGGTGAAACAGCGACTGTTTATATTCCCATTCCGCCGAAAAATCAGGGAACAGGCAAAGTGACTCTGCAAGTGCAGGGGAGATTCTGCGAACTGGATGCTGTCAACGCCGGAGAGGAAACGTTCCAGACCGGGGCACAGGTACTTGTTTCGGATGTGGTAGGAGATACGCTCGTTGTTGAGGAATGCTGATATGCTTCAGATTTTGAATATTCTGGGCAGTATCATTTCATTGATGCTCGGAGTGCTGATATTATATATTTCGCATCAGCTGAAAAAAATCCCGGAAGACCCGGTATTGCCGCCTTATTATGAAGGGAAAATTACTAAAATAAAATGGACATCAGTGACAGTACAATTTGCTTTTGAAAATCATGAAATAGAATATGAGTTTCCTAAAATCACACTTCCGCGTACTATCAGTATGCGAGTGGGTATGCCTGTAAAAGTTTTTTATTCACCTGAATCCGGTCAGTCTTATGTATATTCTGTCGGAAAACCAAATCTTGGTGTAATCTGTATGATAATTGCGCTTATGCTGTTTACTGTTGCAGTTTTGTTTTTTACGGGAATCGAGGTATCATCATTATGAAAGAATATAAAATCGTTTCGGCACATCTGGAAGCCGGAGAAAAGAAAAAATCTGATTCTAATCTGTCATCGGCCATGAAAGAATTTTTCTTTGGTGCGGAATATCAGTTCAATCCGCAGAATGTCGAAATCTTGATGCAGAAAATGAATCAGGAAGGCTGGGAAGTCGTCAGTGTTGCGCCGAATCCCGTAACATTCCAGTTAAACGGCGAAGTGCTGATTACTTTTGAAAGAGAATTATAAAAATTTTAAATCCGTTTTGCAGGTGAGGTGAACGGAATGAAAACGCACAGAAAAACACATCCGGCTGTGAAAGTGTTATCTTTACTGATTCCCATTTTATTGATCGCTCTGTTTGCTGTGCTGAAAGATATGGCCGGATTCCGGATTGGTTCAGATACGGATTTCGGAGTGGTCTGCAAACTGAATTATCAGGGACAGAAAGGCTGGCACTGGTATATCCTGAACGAAGACGGCACTGTCAAAGATGATGACATCACAACAGCAGAACCTTACATCTGGCAGGACGGAAACAGAATTTCTCTCATCTTGCAGGAACATGAAGGAATGGACTATAAGACATTATATTTTCAGAACGCAGAGTTCCGGAATTATTATCTTAATAATGATGAAATTGATTTTACTCCGGCAGAAGTCCCAACAATTTCCAAAAAGCTGAAAATTAAATCTGAAAAAATAGAAACAGTCAAATCCGGTTCGGAATATGTCAGAATCAATCGCTTTGTCGTGCCGGATATTCAGAATTCTCTGTACAGCTGGGCGGTCTGTGATGCATGGGGCGAGGAGCTGTGGGACGAATTCAGCACGACCCTGCCGGAAGTAATTCCGCAGGATGACGGAAGCATTCAGCTTTTCTATACGGAACGGGGCGAAAATCAGGAGTCTGTGAGGATATTCAATCCGCAGGAAAGCGATTTTTCTCATGATTATCGCACAGAAAAAAACAGAACTGTCTTTATCGAACAGGCATTTGAATACTTCAATTTTTATATGATAGAGTATGACGAGAAGCTTGCAAGAAGGGAAAATTTTGTCAATCACGATTTTGCTGAGGAAATCCGTTCTATAGATGCCGCCTATCTTCAGGCAAAGAATGAAGTGACAATTCCGTATTCTCTGGTGACATTCCGCTGTGATTTCATCATCAATGCCGAAAGCGTTGATTTCTGGTTCTGGGAAGTGACTTTTTCGCAGATGGGCAATCCGGATGGGGAAGCCCAGACGGTCTATCTGGATGCGCTTGGAGAAACAATGCTGATTCTGGACGGAAAGCCCGATACAGCATAAAAAGGGGAACTTTTATGAGATTCAGAAGCAGTTGGGTAGATACGGCAATTAGTCTGTCTGTTCTGATTTTGATGGGATTTAACATTTTTATCAAATTTGTCCCTACAAAGATTTTGAAAGTGATCAGCTTCGGCATGATAGGAATCATATTGCTGATACATTGTCATCAGGCAAAAGCGGAAGACCAAAAGATTGATATTTCTGATATGGGCTGGACAGTTTCACTGATACTTGGAATCATTTTTCTTTTCCTGAGTATCTGTAGTAGTATCAGCTATTTGTTCCGGTAAGGAGTGGAATTTTTATGCAGGATGAAAGAGACAGAAGAGGCAGAAGAAGCAGTATAGCAATTCCTTTCCTTAAGCCTGTTATATGGCTGATTGTATATGTCCTTCTGTTTACGGATGCACGGATTCTGGGAGGGGTTATCTGCATTCCGGCAGGCATTCTGATGCTGAGTCAGTGTCATAAGGCAAAATCAGAAGAATCAGAAAAATATGACCCGATTGCCGTTGCAGGCGGAATTGGAATGCTCTTCTTTGGAATCTGCATTATATTAAATTATATGTTTATTTAATTAATTCAAGGAGTTGTTTTTATGGAAAACTTTGGTGTATTACTCGTGATTTGTATTATCGTGGTGATTTTATTCGCCGCATTGATGGCGATTCTGTCACGTTACAGAAAATGCCCGTCAGATAAGATTCTTGTTATCTATGGTAAAGTCGGTCTGGATGAGTTCGGTCAGCCCCGGAGTGCAAAGTGTATCCACGGCGGCGCGGCCTTCATCGTGCCGGTCATTCAGTCTTATCAGTATCTGGATCTGACCCCGATTTCTATGAATGTCGATCTGAGAAATGCCCTCTCGAAACAGAATATCAGAATCAACGTTCCGTCAAGATTTACCGTCGGCATTTCGACCGAACCCGGCGTAATGCAGAACGCTGCCGAACGTCTGCTGGGGCTGAAAATGATTGAAATTCAGGAACTCGCAAAAGATATTATTTTCGGTCAGCTGAGATTAATCATTGCAACGATGGATATCGAAGAAATCAACGCCGACAGAGATAAATTCCTGATTGCCGTCTCTAAGAACGTGGAAATCGAACTGAAAAAAATCGGCTTGAGATTAATCAACGTCAATGTAACGGATATCACAGACGAATCCGGATATCTGGATGCACTCGGCAAGGAAGCCGCCGCTAAGGCCGTCAACGATGCCAAGAGAAGCGTTGCCGAACAGAACCGCGATGGTGAAATCGGTCAGGCAAATGCACAGCAGGAACAGCGTGTACAGGTATCCGCTGCAAATGCCGCCGCCATCGAGGGCGAAAATAAAGCGAAAGTTGCTGTAGCACAGTCCGAAGCCGTTCGCCGTGAACGCGAAGCCGAAGCACTCCGTCAGGCAACTGCTGCCGAAGCCGTTCAGTCCGCAAAGGCAAAACAGGAAGCTTATGCCGCCCAGCAGGAAGCTGAAATGACTCGTGCCGAACTCGAAAAAGCAACTCAGAAGGCCGATGTCATCGTCAAAGCCGAAATCGCCAAGGAACAGGCCGAAATCGCCGCCGAAGCCGAAGCCGAAGTCACCAGAAGAAAAGCCCGCGGCGAAGCAGATGCTATTTTCGCCAAAATGGAAGCCGAGGCAAAAGGTCAGCAGGAAATTCTGACCCGTCAGGCCGAAGGTATGAAAAAAATTGTCGAAGCCGCCGGCGGCGATGCCAATGCTGCTGTCAAGCTCCTGATTGCTGAAAAAATCGAAGATCTTGTTTCCATTCAGGTGGAAGCTATCAAGAATATCAAAATTGATAAAATTACTGTCTGGGATTCCGGAAAGGGTGCTGACGGAAAGACTTCTACAGCAGATTTCATTTCCGGCATGATGCAGTCTGTTCCGCCGCTGAATGAATTATTCAAGCAGGCCGGAATGGAACTTCCTGACCTGCTCGGCAAAGAACATCCCGAAGAAGCATCTGATGAAATTCCGGCTGTTTCTCCCGAAGTGGTGGAAGCCGAAACAATCTCAGAACCGGAAGTTCCCGAAGTGCCGAAGGCAAAAACAAGAGAAAAGAACAGAATCGATTACAGCATTCTTCCCAGAGAAGATAAAATTAATCTGGAAGATCTGACATAAAAATGCAGGATTGCTATGAAAAGTAAAAAAGATACAGTATTCTTCTGGATAGTTGCGATATTGGCAGTTGTCTTCTTTCTGTGGGCAGAATGGTATGAAAAAGATCTGCATGTCAAGGGCAGCGGCCCGATAGGCTTTACGGCATTCATGATGCTGGCCGTCATTGGTTACCTGAAAGATAAATATCATTAAAAGCAAAACGCCTGAATTTCCGGATTCAGGCGTTTTTTTCATGGCAGGGCGGAATATTCCGTGACGGTATAGGTTTTCTGTTGCAAATCTATCCGATACGCGAAGCAGTAGCCGAGCGACCTGCTCCATTCGAGGACATATTCCTGTTCCGCATCATCATAGCAGAACTGCATCTTGACGAGTGTATTCACGGCATGGTTATCTTCTTCATAATAGGCATCCCCCTCACGGAACGGAGCCTTGAAACAAATCAGAACATTCTCCTGTTCCGGCACTGTGAAATTCCGGACAGGCTTCTCCCATCGGCACCACCTTGTCCGGAGGCAGCCGATTTCATCGCTGGTATGCAGAACATAATCATAAAAACTGTTTGTTTCCGGAGTCAGTATCTCCGATACCTTTGCAATCAGTTCATATAACGTCATGACAAAAAAGCTCCTTTCTGTTCTATTATTCTATTTAGTGCCGTATCCGAACAGCAGATTTGCTGCCAGATAGAGCAGAAACAGAATCAGAGGAATATAAACTGCCAGCCCGGCAAGGCTCCAGAGAATCACCAGAAAAATATCTTTTTTCTGATGCGTTTCCCGGATGTGCAGCATGATTTCTTTGATTCTGTACGGACAGAGCAATAATAATATCACATAGCCCAGAGCAAGCACTTTTTCCACAAGAAAAACTCCCTCTCTGATATTTGTCTTATTATAGCATGAAAAAGTAGATTTGTCAAGTTCTCTACAAAGATTTTCATGCATAAGATTAAAAAATTACAGAATTCTGACAAATTCAGGCCGCAGTTCTGGTTTTTTCCAAAAAACACTTGCAGTTTTCCGGAAAATATGCTACAATAGTGAGAGCATTTGTTGCAATGCTGAAAAGGAGTTGTATAGATATGGCAAAAATGAAAGTCGCTGTATTATTCGGCGGTGCGTCAAGCGAACATGATATTTCCCTCAAATCCGCGACGCATATTATTAAAAATATTCCTCGTGATAAATACGATGTCATCTGTATCGGCATTACCAGAAAAGGAAGATGGCTCTATTATCCGGGTGATGTTTCGGCCATCGAATCCGGAGACTGGGAAAAAGATCCGGACTGTACCTCGGCAGTGCTTTCGCCGGATCCTCTGCATAAAGGATTTCTGGTTATCGATAACGGCAAAGTTTCTGCCAAAAAAGTGGATGTAGTATTCCCCGTGCTCCACGGCAAAAACGGCGAGGACGGCACAGTGCAGGGGCTGCTGGAACTGGCAAAGATTCCTTATGTCGGCTGCGGACTGCTGGCATCGGCCGCCTGTATGGATAAAGCCGCAGCACATACTATTCTGGAATATCACGGCATTCGCATGGCAAAATGGAGACAGATTTTCCAAAGAGAAATGAAGCATCTGGAAGAAAAATGCATTCAGATTGCCGAAGAATTAGGCTATCCGCTGTTTATCAAGCCTGCAAATGCCGGTTCTTCCATCGGGGTCAGCCGTGCAGAAACAAAAGAACAGCTGATCAGCGGCGTAAAACAGGCATTTATTCATGATGATAAAGTCATTATCGAAGAATGTATTGTCGGCCGTGAACTGGAAACTGCTATATTCGGCTATGATGCGCCGTTTGCTTCCACAGTCGGCGAAATTGCCGCCTGCAATACGTTCTATGATTTCGATGCCAAATATATCCTGAGTGATTCTAAATTAACAATCCCGGCAGAGCTTCCGGAAGAAAAAATCAAGGAAATTCAGCAGATTGCAGTCAAAGCTTACATGGCAATCGGCTGTTCCGGCGTATCCCGTGTGGATTTCTTCATGAAAGAAAACGGCGAAGTCATTCTGAATGAAATTAATACCATGCCCGGCTTCACACAGATCAGCATGTATCCCAAGCTGATGGAAAATCTTGGCATGAGTCCTTCTTATCTGGTGGATAAGATGATTGAACAGGCCGCTACGACTGAAAGAACCTGCTGATTTTTCCGGAGGACTGAATGCTATGAATCATGATGCAATTGGTGTATTTGATTCCGGTCTTGGCGGCCTGACTGCCGTGAAGGCTCTGAATGAAATCCTTCCCAATGAAAATATTATTTTTTTCGGCGATACAGCGCGTGTGCCTTACGGAACCAGAAGCCGCCAGACCATCCTGCGCTATACCAAAGAAGATATCGCATTTCTGCGCCGGCATCCTGTCAAGATGATTATTGCCGCCTGCGGCACAGTCAGTTCCATGCTGGGAGCAGATTCGCCTGTCAATGATATTCCGTTTACAGGTGTAGTCTATCCGGCGGCCAAAAAAGCCGCTGAGGTGACAAAAAACGGAAAAATCGGCGTAATCGGCACACCTGCCACAATCAAGAGCGGCAGCTATGAAACGGCTCTGCATAACATGGATTCTAAAATCGATGTCACGGCCATGCCCTGTCCGCTGCTGGTGCATCTGGTAGAATACGGCTATACAGATAAAAATAATCAGATTACCCGTCTTGCGGCAGAAGAATATCTTGCTCCTATCCGGAATGCCGGGGTAGATACGCTGATTATGGGCTGTACACATTATCCGATTATACGGGAAATTATCGCCGATATCATGGGTGAGGATGTCACACTGCTTTCGGCCGGAGAAGAAGCCGCCAGATATGCCAAGCTCTGTCTGGAAGAACAGAATCTGCTGAACGACAGCACAGAACCCGGCCATAATATCTACTATGTCAGCGACAGTGTTTCCAGTTTCCGGGAAAATGCTAAAAACTTCCTGCCGGATGCGGCACACGGCCAGGTATTCAGCAGCCGGATTTGAATCCAGAAAAAAAGGGGGATTGTTCTTGAATCAAGAATCGCAAAATCACTGGGCAATGACTCTGAAAAGCATCCAGTATGAAGAAGATGAAAAAACAGAGACTGTCCTCAATACAGAAATTTTATATTATATTGACAAAAACGGCGAACGTGTCATTACTTATGAAGAAACAGAAACTACAGGCATGGAAGGTTCTGAACTTCAGCTGAGAATTTCGCCGGATGACAGAATTTCCATTATCAGAACAGGTACGTATCAGACCCATCTTGTTGTACAGCCGGGGGTCAAGCATTTTTGTCATTACGAAACCCCGTTCGGAGATTTTGCCGTAGGCGTATCGGCAAGATATGTCCGGAACAGGCTTACCGATGCAGGAGGCACGATGCGCCTGCGCTATACGGTCGATGCAAATTCTACCCTGCTTTCTGATAACGAAATCTGGATTGAAATTAAAAAATATGGGAGTGACCGAGATGATGACTAATATGATGGAAGCTGCACAGCAGCAGCTGAGAGAAATACTGATGGAGGCAATGGGACGGCTTGCCGCACAGGGCGATATCCCCGCAGAACCGTTGCCGGCATTCAGAATTGAAATTCCGGCAGATAAATCACACGGCGATTTTTCTTCCAATATTGCAATGACATCTGCCAGGGCTCTGCATATGGCTCCGCAGAAAATTGCAGGCCTGCTGATGGAAACGCTTTATTTTCAGGGGTCTTATTTTGAAAGAGCCGAAGCCGCAGGCCCCGGATTTTTAAATTTCTTCTTGCAGAAAAATTGGTTCTCTGATACAGTTCAGGCCGTTCTGGACGAAAAGGACGAGTACGGCAAATCCGAAGGCGGCAAAGGAAAAAAAGCTCTGGTAGAATTTGTTTCGGCCAACCCGACAGGCCCCATGCACGTCGGCAACGCCAGAGGTGCCGCACTCGGCGACGGCATCGCTTCTCTGCTGGAGTGGACAGGCTGGCATACCGAACGGGAATTCTATATCAACGATGCCGGCAATCAGATCGAAAAATTCGCTACTTCTCTGGAAGTGCGCTATCTTCAGAAATGCGGTCAGGAAATCGAACTGCCGGAAGATGCCTATCACGGCGCGGATATCACTGCCCATGCAGAAAATTTCTATGCCGAATATGGTGACAAATTCGCCGCTACAGACAGCAAAACCCGCCGTGATGCCCTGGTAGCGTTTGCTCTGCCGAAAAATATCGCCGGTCTGGAACGCGATCTGAAAAGCTATCGTGTCGAATATGATAACTGGTTCAGTGAAAGCACCCTTCACAAAAATGGTGCTGTCATGGAAATTGTAAACAAACTCACGGAAAAAGGCTATACTTACGAGCAGGAAGGCGCAGTCTGGTTCAAAGCCGAACAATTCGGCGCAGATAAGGATTTTGTCCTTGTCAGAGCAAACGGCATTCCGACTTATATCGTGCCGGATATCGCTTATCACTGCGATAAGCTGGTTACCAGAAATTTCGATAAGGCAATCAACGTGCTGGGTGCCGATCATCACGGCTATGTGCCCCGCCTGAAAGCCGCTCTGAAAGCTCTGGATGTGGATACTTCCAGACTGGATGTCGTATTGATGCAGATGGTCAAGCTTCTCCGCGACGGCGAGCCGATTAAAGTTTCCAAACGCAGCGGCAAAGCCATCGGGCTTGTGACTCTGCTGGAAGAAATTCCGCTGGATGCCGCAAGATTTTTCTTCAATATGCGCGAAGCCGATTCGCATTTTGAATTTGATCTGGATCTTGCCGTGGAAAAATCCTCGCAGAATCCCGTTTATTATGTCCAGTATGCACACGCCAGAATTTGCAGCATTCTCAGAACGTTGCAGGAAGAAGGCCTCTATCAGGAAGGAACTCCCGTTAATGAGCTTCCGGCTCCGCAAACTCCGCAGGAAATCGAACTGATCCGCCATATTGCAGCATTCCCGTCCGAGATTGCAGCGGCCGCTAAAATTTACGATCCTTCCAGAATTACGAAATATGCCCTGGAACTGGCCAATCTGTATCATAAATTTTATGATGCCTGCTCTGTCAAGAATGCCGAAACGCCGGAACTGCGCGAATTCAGAGCAGATCTTTGCCGCGCCGCAAGACAGGTGCTCCGCAATGCCATGGCAATTCTGAAAATAGACTGTCCGGAAAAAATGTAAGCTTTCTTCTTAAAAATTACAGAATGGTTACAAACGAAAAAATAAATTTTGTGATGAATACACAAACAATTTGGAAAAAATTCACCGTTTTCACGAAAATAAATAAAAAATTAACATTTTGTTCATATTACGTTCACAACTATATGTTACAATTTGTAATATGTAAAGAAATGCACAAAAAAATAAGTTGCAATACAGAGTAAGATGGTAAATTTTTAAAAATCAGAAAGGAAGTCAGCTTATGTCAAACAGATTATTCCAAGGCCTTGTCCATCAGATGCGTGATACAATGGATGCTACAATCGGCGTTGTGGACGAGAATGCAACTATCATTGCTTGCAGTGATCTGGCAAAAGTCGGCACAACAAACGAATTCGTCTCTCTCGATCTGAGCGATACACATGATATTTTTATCCGCGACGGTTATACTTATAAGCCCTTCGGCACCCGTTCCAAGCCCGATTATGCTGTCTTTGTAGAGGGTACGGACGATACTGCTGCAAAATATGCAAGCATTCTGTCCATTACGCTTTCTAATATCAAACAGTATTATGATGAAAAATATGACCGGAATAATTTTATTAAAAATGTCGTTCTGGATAACGTCCTGCCGGGCGATATTGTCATCAAAGCACGCGAACTGCATTTCAATGCCGAAATCAGCAGGGTTGTCCTGTTAATCCGGATTGTTTCTTCCAATGATATTTCTGCTTATGATGTCATTCAGAACCTGTTCCCGGATAAAAATAAAGATTTTGTATTTAATATTACAGAATCAGATATTGTTCTTGTAAAAGAAATCAAGAGCAGCGTGGATTCCAAAGATCTGGAAAAACTGGCGCGTTCTATCGCAGATACACTCAGCAGCGAATTTTATACCAGAGTCAATGTAGGCATCGGTACGGCCGTTACAACAGTAAAAGATCTGGCGCGTTCGTTCAAAGAAGCCCAGACTGCTCTGGAAGTCGGCAAAGTGTTCGACACAGATAAAATTATTGTCAGCTATGATAATCTCGGCATTGCCCGCCTGATTTATCATCTGCCGACAACACTGTGTGAAACATTCCTGCACGAGGTCTTCAAGCGCGGCAGTATCGAGTCTCTGGATCACGAGACGCTGTTTACCATCCAGCGTTTCTTTGAGAATAATCTGAACGTTTCTGAAACTTCCAGAAAATTATTCGTTCACAGAAATACACTTGTATACAGACTGGAAAAAATCAAAAAGCTTACCGGCCTTGACCTGAGAGAATTTGACCATG
>DFJS01000025.1 GCA_002373165.1 Ruminococcus sp. UBA3665 | reverse complement strand
AGTGCGATGCACTGAATTCAGCTATGAACGGCCGGAGTTATCATTCCGCTATGGCAGAGTATTGGGTATGGCATCCCGGCACAGGGGCAGAAGCCGCTGCGGCAAATACAGAAATTTCCGCGGAACAGGACAGCAGTCTGGTACAGAGAATGCAGCGGCAGCTTGCATGGAGATATGCCGCCGATCAGACAGAACTCCCTGCCAAACGGACAGTCACTTCTTTGTCACATCCGGAAGAAGATGCCCCCGAAACAAGCGAAATTCCGGATTTTATGCTGGAAGACGAACAGGGCCGCGCACAGAAACTTTGGGGTGCGGCAAAAGGTACTGCTATTCATAAAATCATGCAGTTTATTGATTTTCAGGCTGCCGCCGAACAGCTCTCTCAGGAACTGGAACGGATGCAGAAAGCAAAAATTCTCGACTCTGCCGAGGCACAGGCCATGAAACAGGAAAAAATCAAGGCATTTTTTACCAGTGATTTATATCAGAGAATCGCTGCGGCAAGTCAGATCCTGAAAGAAAAACAGCTGTTTATCCGCATAGGTGACTTGAATCTTCCGGAAACTTCTGTACTCCGGCAGAATTATAAAAACAGTGACGGCATCATGATTGGTACAGTCGATCTGCTGTTCCGGGAAGCCAGCGGCTGGGTCATTGTGGATTATAAAACCGACCGCGTTCAGAATGCGGCACAGCTGACTGAAAAATATGCACTCCAGCTGGGGCTGTATCAGAAAGCAATGGAGCAGATTCTGGAAGAACCCGTCAAACAGATGTATCTGTATTCTTTCACGCTGGATCAGGCGATTGAAATACTGCCGGAACAGATTCTTTATCCATAAAGAAAAAAGGAGAAAATTTATGAAACAATTGCTGGATACTATGATAGAAGCCTGCCTGCACCACGGCGATTTTGTCGGGGCAAATGCCGCTGTCTACAGGAATTATGACTGTATTTATGAAAATTCTTTCGGCATGGCCGACCGCGAACGCGGTCTGCCGATGCAGAAAGATACTATCTTCCGGATTTATTCCATGACTAAGCCTGTGACCGCAGTCGCTGTCATGCAGCTGGTGGAACAGGGAAAACTTCATCCTGATTTCCCCGTCAGCTGGTATCTTCCGGAATTTCAGAATATTACAGTCTACGACAGTCAGACAGGAAAACCCCGTCCTGCCAGAGAAGAACTCCGTGTACAGCACCTGCTGAATATGACATCCGGTATGCCGTATGCCAATTCTATGAACCAGACACAGAAAGACACGGCCGCGTTTTATTATGAAATGGAACAGCGCAGAGACTCAGAACATCCCGTAACGCTTGCCGAATACTGCCGCCGCATCGCAGAAATCCCATTGGAATTCGACCCCGGTACACACTGGGATTACGGAACTTCTGCCGATGTTCTGGGCGGTATTGTGCAGGCCGTTTCCGGTATGGATTACAGAGAATATTTATTTCAGCATATTTTCCGGCCGCTGGGTATGACCGATACGGATTTCTATGTACCGGAAGAAAAACAGAATCGCTTTGCAATGGCCTACGAGCCGAAAAATCAGGAACTTGTGCCGGATCTGGGCTGTCATCTGGGACTGAATAATTATCAGACACTGCCGGCATTCATCTCCGGCGGAGCAGGACTTTGTTCCACTGTTCCGGATTATTCCAGATTTGCCACTGCACTGGCAAACGGCGGCGTTTCGGCCGACGGAACCAGAATTATCAGTGAAAAGGCTCTGAAATATATCCGGACACCGCAGATAGGAGGAGAGTCTTTCCGGAAAGATCAGCAATGGGATTCGCTCCGCGGATATGATTACGGCTGTCTTGTCCGGGTGCTGACCGATCAGGCCGCCGCCGGAACTATTGCCAATCTTGGCGAATTTGGATGGGACGGCTGGACAGGTACGTATTTCTGTGTAGATCCGGCAGAGAAGCTCGTCATTTTTTTCTGGATTCAGACGGCTTGTGCAGGCACTTCTGCCGCGGCAAAGCTGATGCGCAATATTGTTTACGGCAAACTGGAATCTTAAACAGAAACAGCCCGGAAAATTTTTCCGGGCTGTCAGTTTGCCGTTACATGCTTGCTTTCAGAATTTTTTAAGATTATTTTAAGCATAGCTGGTTAAAATAAAAGATTAATAGATTAGATAATTATTTACAGGAGGAATGAATATGCGTAAATTAATCAGTATTCTTTGCTGTGCCGCCTGCCTGCTGACGACACTCTCGGCAATGCCGGGCAATACGGAAAAAATACAAAGTATGACAGCCAGTGCTGCCGAAACAGAATTACAGGCTTCTTTCAGCAATACTTCCGTTCAGGCCGGAAAGCCGCTGACTGTTGTATTAAGCGATCCCAGTGCAGAAATTACTTCCTGCCGCTGGACTGTCGGCGGAAAGGAAATCGATCATACCTCTGCAAGCTATACCCCTACAGAAAATGATTATGAAAAAATGATTTCTGTCACTGTCACATCAGGCGGAAAAGAATATTCCTGTTCGGCATATTGCAGTATTCTGCCCGTTGTGTATCTCAATACAGAAACAGAAATTACCAGCAAGACAGAATATATCGACGGTACCTGCACAATTCAGGGCAATGCCGAATATACCAGCGAAACACAGCTCTATTCCGGAGCCATGCAGATTCGCGGCCGGGGAAATTATACCTGGGTGCATGATAAAAAGCCTTATAAAATCAAGCTGGATACAAAAACAGATGTTCTCGGCATGGGAACAAGCAAACACTGGGTGCTCCTTGCAGAATATATGGACCCTACCCATCTGAGAAATGAAATCATGCCGGAACTTTCCCGCATGGTCGGTATGGAATATACTGCCGACAGCAAGGCAGTAGCAGTGGTTCTCAACGGCGAGTATAACGGCGTATATCATCTGAGTGAAAATGTCCGCATTGCCGATGACCGTGTCAATATCTACGACTGGGAAGGTACAGCCGAAGATATCGCAAAAGCTATCTATAAAGACAAAAAAGCTTCCGGCATGACAAAAACAGACCGTGATGCTCTCGAAGATCAGCTTGTCCAGAATCTGGACTGGATTACTTCCGGTGAATTTACATGGAATGGAACTTCTTTTCAGGTCAGCGATTATGTACAGCTTCCGGAGGGAATTGACGGCGGTTATCTTCTGGAATTGGACACTTATGATGCCTATCATGAAGAACAGGTTTCTGATTTCAATACCGATGCCGATCAGCCGATTCAGTTCAAAAGCCCGGAATATGCTGTGACAAACTCTGCATTGTATAATTATGCAAAAAATTATGTGCAGAGCTTTGAAAATGCTGTCAGCTCCGATGATTATTATACAGAATATGAAAATGCACAGAAGCATTACAGTCAGCTTTTTGATATAGATTCGCTCGTGAAATATTGGATGATTCTGGAATTATCTTCTAACTGTGACGGTATGCGCTACAGCAATTATATGTATAAAGATTTTGGCGGACTGTTCAAAATGGGGCCTGCCTGGGATTTCGACTGGACATGGAATGCAAGCTATGTTGTCCCCACTAATGAATGGTGGACAGATCAGAATTATTATAATCAGTCCGTGCATTGGTACAAGCATCTTGTGAAAGACCCGTATTTTATCACAAAAGCGTATGAACTCTATCAGGCACATAAAGAAGAATTCAGCTCGGTCAGTGCAGACGGTGGCTTATTCGATACGCTCGCCGAAACATATGCAGTTTCTTCCAAAGCAGATCTTGCAAAATGGCATTCTGATCAGAATTATGAAAATGAACTAGCTAAAACAAAAGAATATATCACCAGCCGTTTTGCATGGTTGGAACAGCAGTTTGCTTCTGTGGAAACGCTGGCAGAATCGCTTGGTTATGAAGCATCTGACAAACTGGAAATCACAGATATTTCCGGAAATGACGGAAGCATTACTGTGAAAGCTTCTGTTTCTGATGCCGATGCCGCAGCAGTTACATTTCATATCAACGGGATATTCGCCGGAGAGGCGGCTGTACAGAACGGCACGGCAGATCTGAAAATCAGTGCATCTTTGCTGAACAGTTCCGGCCTGAATACGATTCAGATCCGCATGAAAAATGCACAGGGTGAATATCTTGCCCAGGAAGCTTCTTCCGGCCGGGGAGGATGGGGCTGGAATCCGTGGGAACAGCAGAGCACTGCTTCGGAAAGAACAGTCTATTCTAATTTTGAGACATTTACAGCAGAGGAAATCGGGATTTCTCCTGTCATTGCAGGTGATGTCAGCTGTGACGGAATTGTCAATGTATTTGATCTGGTATTGATGAAAAAATACCTGCTCCACAGCGTAACGCTTTCTGATCAGGCACTGGCAAACGCAGATTTTCAAACAGACGGCTCTGTCACTTTGACTGATGCAATAAAACTTCAGAAATTTTTATTAAAGAAAAATTGAATTTCAAAAAGGCTGCTGCACAACTGGCAGCAGCCTTTTCATAATTTTTAATTTCGCTGCTTGTGACAAGCAGTTTTTTATTGCAATTCTTTTTTAGCCATTGCTAATGCCGATGCGATGACAGCATCCATATCATAATATTTAACGTGAGTTCGATGGAAAA
>DFJS01000038.1 GCA_002373165.1 Ruminococcus sp. UBA3665 | reverse complement strand
CTCATCGTTGACCTGATCTATCAGTCCGGCTTTGAAGGTATGAGATATTCCATCTCCAATACTGCCGAATACGGCGACTACATCACAGGCCCTAAGGTCATCACAGAAGATACCAAGAAGGCTATGAAGAAAGTTCTGGCAGACATTCAGGACGGCTCTTTCGCAAAGGAATTCCTGCTGGATATGTCCGATGCCGGAAATCAGGTACACTTCAAGGCAATGAGAAAACTCCATGCAGAACATCCTTCCGAAGTTGTCGGCAAGGAAATCCGCAAACTCTACAGCTGGAACAGCGAAGACGATAAGCTGATCAATAACTAAGATTTAAAAAATTATTTTCAATAGGCAAGTTATCCCGTTTCTGCGGGATAACTTGTCATATATATAAATCCTAATTTAGCAAGGGGTTGTTTATTATGATGTTTGATACCAAAAAGGCCGGAGCACACTGTGCACCTCAAAGATCGCTGTTACATGCGCTCGGTCTGACAAAAGAAGAAATGGAACGTCCGCTTGTCGGAATTGTAAGTTCCTATAATGAAATTGTTCCGGGTCATATGAATCTGGATAAAATTGTCGATGCCGTGAAGCTCGGCGTGGCCATGGCCGGAGGAACTCCTATCGTATTTCCGGCAATCGCTGTCTGCGACGGCATCGCCATGGGACATAGAGGTATGAAATATTCTCTTGTCACCCGTGACTTAATCGCCGATTCGACCGAAGCTATGGCTCTGGCTCATGCGTTCGATGCCCTCGTCATGGTGCCCAACTGCGACAAGAACGTTCCCGGTCTGCTGATGGCCGCCGCAAGAGTCAACGTTCCGACGATTTTCGTCAGCGGAGGACCTATGCTCGCCGGACACGTCGACGGCAAGAGAACCAGCCTTTCCAGCATGTTCGAGGCTGTCGGCTCTTACAAGGCCGGAAAAATCGACGAGGAAAAACTCAACGATTACGAACTCAACGCCTGTCCTACCTGCGGAAGCTGTTCCGGTATGTACACGGCCAATTCGCACAACTGCCTGACCGAAGTCCTCGGCATGGGTCTGCGCGGCAACGGCACGATTCCGGCGGTTTATTCCAGAAGAATCGAACTCGCCAAACATGCCGGTATGCAGGTGATGGAGCTTTATAGAAAAAATATTCGTCCGCGCGATATCATGACTGAAAAGGCATTCCAGAATGCTCTCACGGCAGATATGGCTCTCGGATGCTCGACTAACAGTATGCTGCATCTGCCTGCAATCGCCCATGAATGCGGCGTGGAAATCAATCTGGATATTGCCAATCAGATCAGCGCAAAAACGCCGAATCTCTGTCATCTGGCTCCGGCCGGCCATACTTACATGGAACAGCTCGACGAAGCCGGCGGCGTGTATGCCGTTCTGAACGAATTGAATAAAAAAGGCCTGATTCATACCGATGTGATGACCGTAACCGGAAAGACTCTCGGCGAAAATCTCGAAGGCTGTATCAACCGCGATCCGGAAGTTATCCGGCCGATTGACAATCCGTTCAGCGAAACGGGCGGAATCGCTGTTCTGCGCGGCAATCTTGCTCCGGATGGATGCGTTGTCAAGAGAAGTGCCGTCGCCAAAGAAATGCTCGTTCACGAAGGCCCTGCAAAAGTATTCGACAGCGAAGAAGAGGCTATCGCGGCAATCTATGCCGGAAAAATCGTTGCCGGGGATGTTGTAGTCATTCGCTATGAAGGTCCCTCCGGCGGCCCCGGTATGAGAGAAATGCTTTCGCCGACTTCTGCGATTGCCGGAATGGGGCTCGATAAAGAAGTTGCCCTGATTACAGACGGCAGATTTTCCGGCGCGACCCGCGGCGCGGCTATCGGCCATGTATCGCCGGAAGCAGTTCGCGGCGGCCTGATTGCTTACGTACAGGACGGCGATATCATCTCGATCAATATTCCGGAATATAAGATTGAACTCAAAGTTTCTGACGAAGAAATCGCAAAGCGCAAAGAATCAACAGGAATCAAAGTCAAGACCGATGTCACCGGCTATCTGAAACGCTATGCAAAAATGGTTTCTTCCGCTGACAGAGGCGCAATTATCAATTATTAATTAAAATTTATTTTTACAGGAGATGTCTGTTTGAAATATTACGGTACACTGGAGATTGTCGGCTGACCGGGAGGTTTTCTGACAATCGCTGAAACCTCCCGAAAGGCAGTAACATAAACAATTTTCAGGAGGTAATATTATGAATTATCATATTCGTTTGGAAAAGAAAGAAGATGACAGAACTGTCGAAACGCTTATCAGAGAATCGTTCTGGAACGTCTACCGCCCCGGATGCAGTGAACATTATGTGATGCATGTTCTCCGGAATGACCCGGCTTTTGTCAAAGAACTGGATTTCGTTATGGAACAGGACGGCAGAATTATCGGACAGAATATGTTCATGAAAACTGTCATTCAGGCGAATGACGGCAGAACTATCAATGTTCTGACAATGGGTCCCATCTGCATTGCGCCGGAGCTGAAACGGCAGGGCTATGGAAAGATTCTGCTTGACTACTCTCTGGAGAAAGCCGGGGAAATGGGTTTCGGCGCGGTTCTCTTTGAAGGCAATATTGCTTTTTACGGAAAAAGCGGTTTCGATTATGCCGAAAAATTCGGCATCAGATATCACGATTTGCCCGAAGATGCAGACGCTTCCTTCTTTCTCTGCAAAGAACTGATTCCCGGTTATCTCGACGGGGTGACAGGTGTCTACCTCACGCCGAAAGGCTACTATGTGGATGATGCGGATGTCGAAGCATTTGACAGAGATTTTCCGCCTAAGCAGAAACGCAAACTGCCGGGACAGATTTTCTGAACAATATACAGATTTCAGCAGGGGAGAACTTCCCCTGCCGGAATTCTGATTTATCGAAATAATAAAATAATACGAAAGGACTGATAGCTTCATGGGTATGACCATGACTCAGAAAATTCTTGCCGCTCATGCCGGATTAGATAAAGTCGAAGCCGGTCAGTTGATTCTGGTGAATCTGGATTTGGTGCTCGGCAATGATATTACCTCTCCCGTGGCAATTAAAGCTTTTAAAAATATGGGAAAAGAACAGGTATTCGATAAAGAAAAAATTACAATGGTAATGGACCATTTCGCCCCGAATAAAGATATCAAGGCCGCACAGCAGTGCATGATGTGCCGTGACTTCTGCGGCGGTCAGGAAATTACTCATTTCTATGATGTCGGTCAGATGGGCATTGAACATGCACTTCTGCCGGAAAAAGGTCTGGTTGTCTCCGGCGATGCCGTCATCGGTGCGGATTCCCATACCTGCACTTACGGCGCACTCGGCGCGTTCTCGACTGGTGTCGGCTCGACCGATATGGCCTGCGGCATGGCAATCGGCAAGGCCTGGTTCAAAGTGCCTTCTGCAATCAAGTTTGAACTCAAAGGCAAGCTGAACAGGTATGTTTCCGGTAAAGATGTCATTCTGCACATCATCGGCATGATCGGTGTGGACGGCGCATTATACAAATCAATGGAATTCGTCGGCGAAGGCCTGGCAAGTCTTTCCATGGCAGACCGCCTCTGCATGGCGAATATGGCAATCGAAGCAGGTGCAAAGAATGGTATTTTTGCTGTTGATGATATCACTAAAAATTATGTCAGAGCGCATTCCGACCGCGAACCGGCTGTATATCAGGCTGATGCAGATGCCGTGTATGAAAAAACTTATGAAATTGATTTGTCCCAGATTAAACATACTGTTGCATTCCCGCATCTGCCGGAAAATACTCACACAACTGACGAAATCGAAGAAATTAAAATTCAGCAGGTTGTCATCGGTTCTTGTACAAATGGCAGACTTGAAGACCTGAAAGCCGCTGCCGAAATCATGCAGGGAAAGAAAGTCGCCAAGGGTGTGCGCTGTATTGTCATTCCGGCAACACAGAGAATCTATCTGGAAGCCATGGAAGCAGGCTATCTGAAGACATTTATCGAATGCGGCGCAGTGGTATCCACACCGACATGCGGCCCGTGTCTGGGCGGTCATATGGGCATTCTGGCCGAAGGCGAAAAGGCAGTTGCGACAACTAACAGAAATTTCCTTGGCAGAATGGGTCATGTGACTTCTGAAATCTATCTGGCAAGCCCGGAAGTCGCTGCCGCAAGTGCCGTGACCGGAAAAATTTCTGCTCCTGAGGAGGTGCTTTAATCATGAAATTCACAGGAAAAGTCATCAAATACGGCGATAATATCGATACAGATGTGATTATTCCGGCAAGATATCTGAATACCAGCGATCATAAAGAACTGGCATCCCACTGCATGGAAGATATTGATACTACTTTTGTTTCCAGAGTTCAGCCCGGCGATATCATGGTCGGCGGCTGGAATTTCGGCTGCGGTTCTTCCAGAGAACATGCGCCCATCGCCATCAAGGCAAGCGGAATTTCGCTTGTTATCGCGAAGAGTTTCGCACGAATTTTCTATAGAAATTCGATTAACATCGGCCTTGCCATTGTCGAATCTGAACAGGCCGCCGAAGCCATTCAGGAAGGCGATACTATCACGGCCGATCTGGACAACGGCATTCTGCATAACGAGACGACCGGAGAAGAATATCAGGTAGAGCCGTTTCCGGCGTTCATTCAGACGATTATCGAAAACGGCGGCCTTGTGGAATCTATCAAGAACGGAAGCATCAAATAATGGACAGGCATCATCTATTCGGCGAAACAGATTTGCAGGACAGACTGGACGAATTAACTGTTTTCAGTGCCTTGCATCAGGATAAAGTATTCGATGCATTTCATCAGCTGATGTTTGCAGCGGTCAAAAGTTTTCATTCAGAAGAAGATATATGCAGTCACAGCCTTAGTTACGTCCATGCCCTGACTTTTGGAAGAGACTGGCTGGAATGCCGGAAAATGAAAAAAGAATATATTCAGTTTTCCGGACTTCTTTATCAGGCAGATACGGACAATTGGACGGAGTATCTTAAAAACTTGATTTTTTCTGTTGACACTCCCTGCCTGCGTTTTGCGGCAAAAGGATTGAAAATTCCGGAATTCATCGAAAAAACTGCAAGAAAAGAATTAAAATATTTATCAGAAATTACAGCGATTAATTCAGAAAATTTAAAAAAATTATTGTATCATCCTACAGGGGCACACTGGACTCATCCTGAACAAAGCACTCTTGAAGAAGATAAATCCGGAAAGATGCTCCCTGACTGGAACGCCGAAAAAATTGACCTCGAAACACTTTATTTTGACCGGATTGCCAATATCAGCAAATATGGCTTCGGTATCTGGGCAGAATATAAAATGTTCCGGATGGAGCTTTCTGATAAATCAGAAAAGGGCTATCGGCTGAAACCCGTTTCCAGTCCGGATTCTGTCCGGCTGGATGACCTGATCGGCTATGAAATCCAGAGACAGCAGGTCATTGAAAATACCAGCGCACTGCTCGGCGGCCTGAAAGCATCCAATATTTTATTATACGGCTCTGCCGGAACAGGCAAATCGGCAACGGTCAAGGCCGTGGCCAATGCCTTCGCCGGTCAGGGTCTGAGATTAATCGAATTATCCAAAAATGAACTGCATCTGCTCCCGGAACTGCTGGAAGAATTGAATTCTAATCCGCTGAAATTTATTTTATTTATCGATGATTTAAGTTTTCAGGAAAATGATGACGATTTCAGCGCACTCAAAGCCGTACTGGAAGGCAGCATCTCGGAACGTGCCAATAATACCGTGATTTATGCTACCAGCAACAGGCGGCACATCGTCCGCGAAACGTTCTCCCAGCGTGCCGGCGATGAAGTTCACAGAAATGATACCGTACAGGAAACTGTTTCGCTTTCAGAACGGTTCGGCATTCAGCTTCTGTTCGATAAGCCCGGCCAGAAACTCTACCTGGAAATTGTCCGCCGTCTGGCAGAGCAGTATCATCTGCATATCAGCCCCGAACAGCTGGAACAAAAAGCCGAACAGTTCGCTATGCGCAAAAGCGGCCGCTCTGCCAGAGCTGCCCGTCAGCTTGTGGAACAGCTCCGCTGTGCGGAATATCAGGAAAATTTATAAAGGAGTGATTAAATGCTGACACTTGATAAAATCTATCATGCCAGTTATGTGCTGGAAGATGTCATCCGGCAGACAGATATGATTCATGCGCCCAAGCTCTGCCCGGATGCCAATGTGTATCTGAAAACTGAAAATTTGCAGATTACAGGGTCATTCAAAGTCCGGGGGGCGTATTATAAAATTTCGCAGTTAAGCGATGAGGAAAAGGCCAAGGGTGTAATTGCGTGTTCGGCCGGAAATCATGCGCAGGGCGTGGCACTCGCGGCAACCAAGAACGGCATCCGCTCTCTGATCTGCCTGCCTGACGGCGCGCCCATCTCCAAAGTAGAGGCCACAAAAGGCTATGGCGCAGAAGTCTGCCTTGTGCCGGGCGTGTATGACGATGCATATCAGAAAGCCCTCGAACTCCGCGACGAAAAAGGCTATACATTCATTCATCCTTTTGATGATGAAGATGTCATTGCCGGACAGGGAACAATCGGACTGGAAATCAGCAAACAGCTCCGGGATGTGGATATTGTCGTTGTCCCCATCGGGGGCGGCGGACTGATCTCCGGCGTGGCATTCGCCCTGAAAAGCCTGAACCCCAGAATCAAAGTCTATGGCGTACAGGCCAGCGGCGCACCCTCGATGGTGGCATCGCTCCAGCAGGATGAAATTGTCTGCCTGGAAAAAGTCGGCACCATCGCCGACGGCATCAAAGTCAAAGAACCCGGCGAGCATACTTTCGAGCTGGTCAGAAAATACGTTGACGGCGTTGTCACTGTCACGGATGACGAAGTTTCTTCTGCAATTCTGGCACTGATCGAACAGCATAAGCTGATTGCCGAGGGCGCAGGCGCAGTACCGGCGGCGGCTGTGATGTTCAATAAAATCCCTGATATGAAGGGAAAAAATATCGTCTGCCTGGTATCCGGCGGCAATATTGATGTCACTATCCTGTCAAGAGTCATCAAGCGCGGTCTGCTGAAATCCGGCAGAAGCGATACACTCACCATCCAGCTGGAAGACAAGCCCGGCCAGCTGAAAGGCGTATCGGCAATTCTGGCCGATCTGGGCGGCAATGTTGTTTCGATTCATCACGAACGCGCCAGCGAGGACAGCGATATCACGGACTGTGTGCTCCGGATTGTGCTGGAAACCAGAAATTATGATCATATCCGGGAAATTCGTCAGGCTCTGACCAGTGCCGGATTCAAGATTGTAAATAAATAAAAATAATATTTTATGAGGAGTTGTTTTATTATGGCAGAAAAAATTTATACTGAAAATGCGCCGGCCGCAATCGGCCCTTATTCGCAGGCAGTCAAGGCCGGAAACGTGGTCTATACTTCCGGACAGATTGCCATTGTTCCGGCAACAGGAAATATCGAAGCCGCTGATATCAAAGGCCAGACCGAACAGATTATGAAAAATCTGGATGCCGTTCTGAAAGCCGCCGGAACAGATTTTTCCAAAGTCGTCAAGACTACCTGCTTCCTGGCAGATATTGCCGATTTTGCCGCATTCAATGATGTTTACGGCAAGTATATCACGGAAAAGCCGGCAAGAAGCTGTGTCGCCGTCAAAGATCTGCCTAAGGGTGCGCTGGCAGAAGTGGAAGTCATTGCGGTAACAGACTGATTTCTGCAAACAGCCCCAGCGCAGGCGGATTGCAAGTAAAATAAATAAAGCAGCCTGTCAGCAGGAATATCAGCAGAAATCCCGGCAGACTGCTTTTTTTCTGCCTGTCCGCATGGGTGCGCAGGTACCAGAGCAGAAAAATCACACTGCCGTAAAATAACAGCATATCCGCCGGAAAATATTCCTTCCCCAGAATGCCCATAATCAGGTAATGCAAAGTGAGACACAGCCCCATCGTCAGCAGAATTCCACGGGCATAAGTCGTCAGAATGCCTTTTTGCAGATCGCCCGTGAACAGATAGCGCAGAAGTCCCGTCAGGACAGAGGGCATATAAATCAGCTTGAGATTCTCCCACACGCTGCTGCGCACAGGAATGCAGAAGGACAGCCCCGGAATCCGCATCAGTGCCGGAGAAAACAGAAATAGCAGCGTTCCGCCGATGCCCGTCAGCAAAAATAACAGCACGTCCCACCAGACTGTTTTTTTCAGCATGTGCTTTCTTTGTGCGGCACGTTCCAGAATATCCTGTTCCGGTTTGCAGAAATCTTTATGATATAATAAAATTTTCATAATATCCATGCGCTCCTTTGCTTTTTTATCAGATTATGCACGCTGTTCCGGAGAAATGCGGCTTGTCCTGAAAAAATTTTCCGGTCATGGAAAAAATTTTTCAAAAAGCTCTTTACAGATTCAATTTTTTAGTGTAAAATAAGAGTAGTATATTTTATTGAGAGGTGCTTGAAGTATGGAACTCAAATATAAAAGAATTCTTTTGAAACTCAGCGGCGAAGCCCTTGCCGGAGAAAAAAAATTCGGCCTGGACTATGATGTTATCAGTCAGATCTGCGAGAGCATCAAAAAATGTGTCGATGTCGGCGCACAGGTAGGCATTGTTGTCGGCGGCGGCAATTTTATCCGCGGCCGCATGAGCGGCAGTCTCGACAGAATCCGCGCTGATCATATGGGAATGCTGGCAACTGCAATCAATGCCCTTGCACTGGCCGATGCTCTGGAAGCCCTCGGCGTGGAAACACGTGTGCAGACGGCCATTACCATGCGTCAGGTGGCAGAGCCTGTCATCCGCGGCCGTGCCGTTCGTCATCTGGAAAAAGGCAGAGTTGTCATTTTCGGCTGCGGTACCGGCAATCCGTTATGCTCTACCGATTCTGCCGCTTCCCTCAGAGGCGTGGAAATCGGTGCCGAAATCCTCATGAAAGCCACGCTGGTGGACGGCGTGTATGACAAAGACCCCAATCAGTTCTCCGATGCCAAGCGGTATGATACGCTGACTTTCTCCAAAGTCATCAACGAAGGCCTTGCTGTAATGGATATGTCTGCTGCGGATATGTGCCGCGCCAACAAGCTCCCGATGCTGGTGTTCGACCTCAGCCGGCCGGATAATATTCTGGATGCCATTCTCGGAAAACAGCTGGGCACAATCGTCATCCCTGAATAATTTTTTAAAATCCGATTCAAGAAAGGAAGATTTTTTACCATGAAAGAAACTCTGAAACATGCAGAAGATAAAATGCAGAAAGCAATCGACAGCTTGCAGTCCAATTTCGGTTCTATCCGCGCCGGAAGAGCCAATCCCAAAGTACTGGATAAAATCAGTGCCGATTTCTGGGGCACACCCACTCCCATTCCGCAGATGGCCTCTGTTACGGTTTCCGAAGGCCGCACTCTGGTGATTCAGCCCTATGACAAGAACAGCCTGAAAAATATCGAAAAAGCTGTGCAGGCTTCTGACCTGGGCATCAATCCCGTCAACGACGGCAATGTCATCCGCTTGACTTTCCCTCAGCCTACGGAAGAACGCAGAAAAGAACTCTGCAAGAGCGTCAAGAAATACGGCGAAGAAGCCAAAGTCGCTGTCCGCAATATCCGCCGCGATGCTGTGGATAAATTCAAGGCGATGAAGAAAAACGGCGAACTTACAGAAGACGATCAGAAAGATGCCGAAAAGAAAGCACAGAAACTTACTGATAAATACTGCGAAGAAATCGACAAAGCTGTTTCTGCCAAAGAAAAAGAAATTATGAGTATCTGACAGGAGCGTAATCTATGGCTTTTACGAAAAAAAAGGCAGATGCTCCGGAACTGCCCGAAGTTCTGCCTGTGCATATCGGCTTTATCATGGACGGCAACGGCAGATGGGCTAAAAAACGCGGTCTGCCAAGAAGCCTGGGTCATGTGGAAGGTGCCAGGAATTTTAAAAAAATCGTCGATTACTGCAAGAATATCGGCATCAAATATATTTCATTCTATGTGTTTTCCACAGAAAACTGGAAACGTCCGCAGGAGGAAATTGACGGCATTCTGAAACTGCTCCGGGAATATCTTGTGGATGTGCAGGCACATCTGGGAGACGGCGTGCGCGCTGTTTTTCTGGGCGATAAATCCGCTTATCCGGAAGATATTCAGAAAGCAATGGTCAAACTGGAACAGGATACTGCACATCATACCAAGATGACCCTTCTGCTGGCCTGCAACTACGGCGGCAGGGATGAGATTGCCTATTCTGCCCGGCAGATTGCCGAAAAAGTAAAATCCGGCGAACTGAATCCGGAGGATATCACAGAACAGACTATTGCCGATCATCTGTATACTGCGCATATGCCCGATGTGGATTTAGTCATTCGTCCGAGCGGCGAACTCCGGCTCTCGAATTATCTGATCTGGCAGTGTGCCTATGCGGAATATTATTTTACCAACGTCCTGTGGCCGGATTTTTCGCCGGAAGAACTCAATAAAGCTTTGATTGACTTTGCAGGACGAGGCCGCCGCTTCGGGGGTGTCTGATGAAGCAAAGAATTATTTCCGGTGTGATCGGAGCAGCTCTGCTGACCGTTGTGCTGATTCTGCATCAGACAATAGTATTTCCGCTGGCGTTCGCGGCGATTGTCGGCGTGATTCTGTTTGAATTAATCCGCGCCATCGGCGGACTGCAATTCAAGCTTGCAACAGGAGCCGTCATGGCTTATGGAATCTTGTCAATTATATTATCCTCGCTGTTGAAGGATGATGTTTCCGGAAGAGGCTGGCAGATAGCAGGCATATTTTATGTAGCACTGATGCCCATCTGTCTGACTTTCATATTCTGGGACTATATGCGCCACCCAAAAACATTCACAATTGAACAGGGTTCTTTCATGATTGCCTCTATGATATTGGTCACGAATTCGTTCATACTTCTGATGGCTATGAATCATGATGCAGATCATAGCTTGTTCTATGTGATTCTGTCGCTCTGCGGCGCGTGGATTGCCGATACCGGTGCATATTTCTCCGGAGTCGCACTCGGAAAAACAAAGCTCTGCCCCGAAATCAGCCCGAAAAAAACTGTGGAAGGCTTTGTCGGCGGACTGATCAGCAATACGCTGTTATTTATTCTGATTTTTCTGCTCTATGCGAAGGGCAGGGGACTGGGGTTCGGTATTTTTCACGCCCTGAAAGCCGGATTATTGGGCCTTGTCTGTGCCGGAGTCAGCGTGCTCGGAGATCTGACTGCCTCGGTTATCAAGAGACAGAAAGGCATCAAAGATTATGGCAATATCATGCCCGGCCACGGCGGATTAATGGACAGATTCGACAGTGTGCTGTTTGTGATTCCGGCGTTTTACTGGTGCATCCAGTTATTTCCGATTTTATAAGCATACAAAATCAATAAACCTGTCTTACCGGATGGGTTTATTGTCTTACTAGGAGATGGTATCATGAAAAAAGTCGCGCTTTTAGGCTCTACGGGGTCAATCGGCACACAGGCTCTGGAAGTCATCGAAAAACACGGTCTGCAAGTGACAGCTCTGGCCGCGAACCGTCAGGCTGAAATGCTCGCCGAACAGGCGAAAAAATTCCATCCGGAATGTGTCTGCATCTATGACGAATCCAAAGCCGGGGTATTAAAAAAATTATTATCCGGCGAAAAAATTGAAATTCTCACAGGCATGGAAGGCCTTTGTCAGATTGCTTCTGATTCAAATGCTGATATTGTCCTGAACAGCGTAGTCGGCATGGTGGGACTGCTCCCGACTCTCAAGGCAATCGAGGCCGGGAATGATCTGGCACTGGCCAATAAAGAAACGCTCGTAGCCGGAGGAGAACTCGTCATGAAAGCCGCTGCCGAAAAGAATGTCAAAATTTATCCTGTCGACAGTGAACATTCTGCGGTTTTCCAGAGCTTGCAGGGAAATTCTATGAATAAAATCAGAAAAATGATTCTGACTGCTTCCGGCGGGCCGTTCTTCGGAAAGAAAAAGAAAGATTTACAGCATGTTACGGCCAAAGATGCCCTTAAACATCCTAACTGGAATATGGGCAATAAAATCACAATTGATTCTTCTACACTCATGAATAAAGGCCTGGAATTCATCGAGGCAAAATGGCTTTTTGATCTCACACCTGATCAGATTGAAATTGTAGTGCATCGTCAGAGCGTTCTGCATTCGGCTGTCGAATTCGAGGATTATGCTGTGATTGGTCAGATGGGCGTGCCGGATATGAAAATCCCGATTCAGTATGCTTTATTATATCCGCATCGTGTGGACTGTCCTACCAGACCGCTGTCCCTGACGGATTACGGAACACTGACTTTTGAAAAGCCGGATTATGAAACATTCGGCTGCCTGACCGCCGCAATCGATGCCATCAGGGAAGGCGGCCTTCGTCCGGCAATCGTCAACGGTGCCAACGAAGAAGCTGTAGCGCATTTCCTGAAAGATGAAATTAAATTCCTGCAAATCGGCGAACTCGTCCGCGCGGCCATGCAGGCTGTCCCCGGCGGTTCAGTTCGTGACTATCAGGAAATTCTGGAGGCCGATAGAAGAGCAAGAGCTTTTGTAAGAGAAAAAATTCAGTCATTTTAATCAGATCAGAAAGGATTTGTGATTGCTATGATTACGATTTTAGTCGCAATGTTAGTATTCGGCGTGATTATCGCTCTGCATGAGTTCGGGCATTTTGCTGTGGCAAAGCTGTGCGGCATCAAAGTCAATCAGTTTGCCATTGGCATGGGGCCGGTTCTGCTGAAAAAACAAAAGGGCGAAACAGAATATTCGCTCCGGCTGTTTCCCATCGGAGGTTTCTGCGCTATGGAAGGCGAGGACTCCGGCAGCACTGACCCCAGAGCATTCAACAGAAAGCCCGTCTGGCAGAGAATGCTTGTTGTAGTAGCAGGGCCTGTGATGAATCTGATTCTGGGCTTTCTGCTGATTATGTCCACAACGCTCCTGTACGGCGATGTCATCACGCTGAAAATTGCCGATTTTACTAAAAATAAAGAAACAGGCGAATCGACTTCCACCAGCGAAACATGCGGTCTGCAAATCGGCGATGAAATTCTTTCTATTGACGGCATGAAAATCTTTACAGATACAGATTTGTCTTATAAGCTCCAGAATACGGAATCTGACAAGATGTCCGTCACAGTCCGCAGAAACGGCGAGAAAATTACACTTCCGGATGTGACATTCTATAATACGGCGACACAGGGCCGTCAGGATTTTTATGTTACTGCTGAGAAGCTGAATCCGCTGAATGTGCTGGCCTACAGTTTCTGGGATACGTTTTCGACAGGCCGGCTGATCTGGATTTCGCTGAAAGATCTTGCAACAGGAAAATATGGATTTCATGATCTTTCCGGGCCTGTGGGCATTATCAGCACCATCGGCGAGGCGGCCTCTTACGGCGAAACGTTTAAGCAGCATCTGACTTCTGTGCTGTCGCTGGCATCGTTTATCAGCATCAATGTAGGAATTTTTAATCTTCTGCCGATTCCGGCACTGGACGGCGCAAGATTTGTCTTTCTGGCGATTGAGGGCATCCGCCGGAAACCCGTCAGCCCCGAACGCGAAGGCATGGTGCATTTCGCCGGCATGGCGGTTCTGTTCCTGATTATGATTGCTGTTACAGTACAGGATATTTTCAATCTGGCAAACAAGTAAATTAAAAACTGCCGGGGTGCAGTGCTCCGGCAGAAAATACATAAATCTTTTCGTAAGATAATTGGAATTTTAGAATAAATGGAGGTGACAGCCTATGACGGAGGCGGAATTCACTGAAAAAATGAAAGCTATGGGATGGTCGGATAAAGCAATTTCTGAAAAACTTGACTTTTACAGCGAATGGACTGCAATCTTCTTAAAAGATGGTTTTCCGCCGCCGCCTCTCGAAAACTATCTGATACATCCAGATGATGCAATTCATACTTATTATAGCATGAACGATGAAAATAAATAAATTCTGATTTGTATTACTAAAAACAGGAGGTCTTTGCTTATGAGAAATATTCATCCCGTCAAAGTAGGAAACTGTATTCTGAACGGCGAACATATTTATATTCAGTCCATGCTGAATGTTCCGGCCGAAGATGTGGAAGGCAATGTCCGGCAGGCTGTCGAACTTGAACAGGCCGGGTGCGAAATCATTCGTACAGCCGTCCCGAATCTGGAAGCCGTCCGGCTGATTCCGGCTATCAAAGAAAAAATTAATATTCCGTTGGTGGCCGATATTCATTTTGATTATAAAATCGCCCTCGAAGCCGCCGCCGCCGGAGTTGATAAAATCCGGATTAATCCGGGCAATATCGGCAGTATGGACAGAGTAAAGCAGGTGGCGCAGGTCTGTCGGGAAAAGAAAATTCCCATCCGGATCGGCGTGAATTCCGGCTCTCTGGAAAAAGAACTGCTTGCGAAATACGGCTCTCCTACGCCGGAGGCTCTTGTCGAAAGCGCACTGCATCATGCGGCCATGCTTGAAAAATTTGATTTTGAAGATATTGTGATTTCTATCAAATCTTCCGATGTCAACAGAATGATTGACAGCTATCGCCTGGCAGCTGAAAAGTGCCCGTACCCTCTGCATCTGGGCGTGACCGAAGCCGGTACCGAGCGCATGGGATTAATCAAATCTGCAATCGGCATAGGTTCTCTTCTGCATGACGGCATCGGCGAGACTATCCGGGTTTCCCTGACGGATGACCCTGTCCGGGAAATCAAGGCCGCCAAAGATATTCTCAAGAGTATCGGAAAACGCGGCGGCGTACAGATTGTTTCCTGTCCTACCTGCGGCAGAACGCAGATTGATTTGATTTCGCTTGCCAAACAGGTCGAAGCAGCTGTCGAAAATATCAATAAAGATGTCAAAATCGCCGTGATGGGCTGTGTCGTCAACGGCCCCGGCGAAGCCCGTGAGGCCGATATCGGCGTAGCAGGCGGCGACGGCATCGGAATTCTGTTCCGGCACGGCCAGACACTCCGCAGAGTGCCCGAAAATGAAATTGTTCCGGCTTTGCTGGAAGAACTCGAAAAATTATAATTTTTATCTGGATATAGGGGGATTCTTATGGCGAATGCTACTGTTTTGGAATTTATGAAGCAATATTTTACAGATATTCCGCCGTCCGTACAGACAGGCGTGATTGAGAATATTTTATATGATGAAAAAAATATGGAATCTGTTATATTTGTGACAAAATTTTCCTCTGTCGTGCCGTTTGCGGATATCATCCGGTTTGAACAAGTGGCGGCGCAGGCTCTGCAAATCAGGGATTTCCGGCTGGACTGCCGCTATGCTCCGGAACTCTTCACAATCGACAGCTATCTTACAGTATTGGAAATGTTCAAACGGGAACATCCTATTGTCAACGGCTTTCTGAATCAGGCAGATGTCACACTGGAACAGGATGTGCTGAAAATTCTGATTCATAACGGCGGTCTGGAAATTCTGAACAAATGCGCATTTCAGGCAAAATTTGAAACGTTTCTGCAAAAGCATTTTTCCAGAACTGTTACTGTCGATTTGCAGGGGGATGCTGTCATCACAGAAGAACAGCTGAACCGGATTATTCAGCAGGCACCGCCGCAGGTTACACCGCCGTCCCCTCCGCCGCCTTCGGTTCCCGATCATCCGCAGTCTGTGACGATGCACACTGCCCAGCTGGATACTGTCAAAGGCGAAGACAAGCTCATCAAAGGACATCTGATTCGCAGTGAAATTATCCCCATCCCGGAAGCACTCCAGACCAGAAATCAGCGTGTTGTGGTATACGGCGATATTTTCGCCGTCGATTCGCGCGATACGAAAAATGATTATAGAATTGTCACATATCAGATTACAGATTTTTCCGGTTCCGTGAAAATCAAGCTGTTTGATAAAATAGAAAAAATAGAGCTTCTGCCGCTGAAAGAACTCAAAGAAGGCATAAGTATTCTGGCCGCCGGAAAAATCAAGGAAGATACGTTCGAGCGTGAACCCGTACTGGAACCGGATTCGATTGTTATCCGCAAACGGAAACTCCGTCAGGATACTGCCCCTGAAAAACGTGTTGAACTGCACTGTCATACCAAAATGTCCGCGATGGATGCCGTTACCGATACAGGCGCACTCGTCCGGAGAGCACACGACTGGGGTCATCCGGCAGTTGCTGTCACAGATCACGGCGTTGTACAGGCGTTTCCGGAAGCCGCCGCCGCAGAAAAATCCCTGAAAGACCTGAATTTCAAAGTAATCTACGGCTGTGAGGCCTATGTCATCAACGATCTGGAACCGCAAAAAATTCTGAAAGGCGATGACAACAGAAGCGTTCAGGATGAAATCATCGTCTTCGACGTGGAAACCACAGGTCTGAATAAATATCATGACAGATTGACCGAAATCGGCGCAGTCCGGCTGAAAAATCTTCAGGTTGTCGAAAGCTTCAATACGTTTGTGAATCCGGAACAGCATATTCCGGCCAATATCACGGAACTGACAGGCATTACAGACGAAATGGTCGCCGATGCCCCCAAAGAAGCCGAAGCAGTCCGGAAATTTATGGAATTCTGCGGAGAAAATCCCGTGCTGGCCGCCCATAATGCCGAATTCGATACCAATTTTATCAACTCTGTCTGCCGGCGGCATGAAATTGAGTTTTCTTACAGCTGGATGGATACGCTGATTTTATGTCAGTCTGCCCTGCCGTCACTCGGCAAGCATAAGCTCGATGTCGTGGCAAAACACCTGAAACTCGGCAAATTTGATCATCACAGAGCTTCCGATGATGCTTTGATGCTTGCTAAGATTTATATCTCACTGGCACAGCGGCTGATGAAAGACAAGCAGATTGCAACGCTCCAGGATTTTAATACCAAAGCCGATTTGATTGATCTTAAAAAATTAAGAGCCTATCATCAGATTATTCTTGTGCGGAATCAAGTAGGACTGAAAAATCTGTACAAGCTTGTTTCTTACGGGCATCTGCATTGTTTTTACCGTCATCCGCAGATTCCCAAATCTGTGCTTCTGGAACACAGAGAAGGCCTGATTTTCGGTTCGGCCTGCGAGGCCGGAGAACTGTTTTCGGCTGTGGTAGATCATAAATCTGATGAAGAACTCGAAAAACTGGCAAAATTTTATGATTATCTTGAGATTCAGCCGATTGCCAATAATGCCTTCATGATTCAGAAAGGCATTGCCCGCGATGAGGAACAGCTCCGGGATTATAACAGAAAAATCATCGCGCTTGGTGAAAAATTAAATATTCCTGTTGTTGCTACCTGTGATGTGCATTTTCTGGACGAGAAAGACGGCATTTACAGAAAAATCCTGACAGCAACCCACGGGTTTTCTGATTCCGAAGAACAGCCGCCGCTCTATCTCCGGACAACGGACGAAATGCTCCAGGAATTTTCTTATCTTGGCGAGGAGAAAGCAAAGGAAATCGTCATTGCCAATACGCGCCGGATTGCCGATGCCTGCGAACATGTGTTCCCTATTCCGAAGGGAACGTTCACGCCCAGCATCGACGGCGCGGAAGAAGACCTTGTCAGAATCACGCATACCCGTGCGGAAGAAATCTATGGTTCGCCTCTGCCCGAAATCGTGGAAAAACGTCTCAGCAGAGAACTGGATTCTATTATTAAGCATGGATTTTCAGTTCTGTATATGATTGCCCAGAAACTGGTATATAATTCAGAAGAACACGGCTATCATGTAGGTTCGAGAGGTTCTGTCGGCTCGTCCTTTGTGGCATCGATGGCCGGCATTTCGGAAGTCAATCCGCTTGTGCCGCACTATATCTGCAAAAAATGCAGGTACAGCGAATTCATCACGGACGGCAGCTATGGTTCAGGCTTCGACCTTCCGGCAAAAAAATGCCCCCGGTGCGGGGAAGAACTCCTGCACGACGGCCATGACATTCCGTTTGAAACGTTCCTGGGATTCGACGGCGATAAAGCTCCGGATATTGACCTGAACTTCTCCAATGAATACCAGTCCAGCGCACATCGTTATACAGAAGAACTCTTCGGACGGGAAAACGTCTTCAAGGCCGGAACTATCGGTTCGATTGCGGATAAAACAGCTTACGGCTTTGTCAAGAAATATCTGGAAGAAATCGGCGTTTCACTCAATCCTACGGAAGAAAACCGTCTGGCTATCGGCTGTACCGGCGTAAAACGCACGACAGGTCAGCATCCCGGCGGCATGGTAGTCGTTCCGTCAGATTATGAAGTCTATGACTTCACTCCCGTACAGCACCCGGCGGATTCTGCCGATTCTGATGTCATCACGACACATTTTGATTTTAATTCCCTGCATGATACGATTCTGAAACTTGATGAACTCGGCCATGTTGTGCCGACGATTTATAAACATCTGGAAGATCTCACAGGCCTGAAAATCAATGACATTCCTGGCTATGACCCTAATGTCATCAAGATGTGTACGGACTGCTCTGTTCTGGGAGTGACCGCAGAAGATATCTTCTGCGAAACAGGAAGCCTTGGCATTCCGGAAATGGGCACAAGCTTCACAATTCAGATGCTGATGGATGCCAAACCTACTAAATTCAGCGATTTTTTGCAGATTTCGGGGCTGTCGCACGGCACAGATGTATGGCTTGGCAATGCCAAAGATCTGATTGATCAGAAAATCTGTACAATTTCGGAAGTCATCGGGACACGCGACAGCATTATGACCTATCTGCTGTACAAGGGCGTAGAGCCGAAATGGGCTTTCAAAATCATGGAATTCACCCGTAAGGGCAAGGCAAAACAGCTCTTTGACGAAAATGTTCTGAAAATGCTTCGGGATCATGATGTACCCGAATGGTATATCAACAGCTGTCTTCGGATAAAATATATGTTTCCAAAAGCTCACGCGGCCGCCTATATCATCGCGGCAATGAAAATCGGCTGGTTTAAGCTCTACAGACCTCTGGAATATTATGCCACTTTCTTTACCGTGCGCGGCGGCGATTTCGATGCCGGACTTGCTGTGCAGGGAATCGATGCTGTCAGAGATAAAATTGTCGAACTCCAGGCCAAAGGCAATAACCGCACTAAAAAAGAATCTGATCTTTATGATATTCTTCTGATTACCAACGAGATGATGTCCCGTTCCATTGACGGAAAACCGATGGAATTCCTGCCGATTGATCTGAAAAAATCCCATGCATCGGAATTTTTGATTGAAAACGGAAAAATCCGGATTCCGTTTTCGGCTCTGCCGGGCGTGGGAGAAAATGCCGCCGTTGGTATTTATCAGACCGCACAGAGCGGCGATTATCTTTCAATTGAAGAATTCCGTTATAAAAGCGGCACGACGAAAACAATCATCGAACTGCTGGAATCGATGGGCGCGTTCGGAGATCTTCCCGAAACAACTCAATTATCGCTGTTTTGAATTCCGTGAGTGCGTTTATTAAAAGAGCTATTATTTATCTGTTGAATTGCGGAATGATTGCAACAATATCACGGAAATCATAAAATCATAAAATTCCCCCTTGACAAACTAATTATATCATGTTAATATATTACTATGGTAAAGCAATAAAAACAGAAATGAGGTATTCTATGCGCCAGTATGATTTGATCACCCCCGAAGGCACCAAAGATTTCCTTTGGGATGAATGTGCAATGAAACGTCTTGTCGAAACGAAAACAAGAGAAATTTTTAAAAAAATGGGCTACTCCCGCGTAATTACGCCCGGCCTGGAATTCTATGATGTCTTCCATCAGAATTCGCTCTATTTTCCGCAGGAAGAACTTTGCAAACTTACCGACAACAAAGGCAGAATCGTCGTTCTGCGCCCCGACAGCACAGTTCCGATCGCCCGTGTTGTCGCCACTCGCCTGAAAGAGGCCATGCTCCCTATCCGGCTGTATTATACCCAGCCCGTCTATCATTTTGCCCCGTCCCTCAAAGGCCGCAGTACTGAGATTAATCAGACAGGAATTGAACTGATCGGCTCTGCTTCCGAAATGGCCGATATCGAAGTTATTTCCGCGGCTCTGGAAGTGCTCTCCAGCATGGGGAATGCTGTCAGCTATTCGCTGGAACTCGGCGATATCCGGATTTTTAAAGAACTCATGCTCCGCCTGAATGCCACTCCGGCACAGAAAGAGGAAATCCGGATGCTGATTGAATCTAAAAATTATCCGGCTCTCAATGATTTGCTTGACAAAATCGGCGAGCATAAAATCACAAATGCACTGAAAAAACTCCCGACTCTGTTCGGCGAAGAGGAAGTATTCGACCGTGCAGACGAGATTTTCCGCGATGCCAGAATTACTGAAATCCTGGAAAATATGCGCGGTTTATATCATACTGTGAAAGAAATCAATCCGGAATGCAAAATTACTATCGATCTGGGACTTGTCAACAAGACGGATTATTATACAGGGCTGGTACTGAAAGGCTATCTGGAAGGCTACGGCGAAGAAGTGCTCTCCGGCGGCCGCTATGATAAATTATTATCCGAATTCGGCTATGATATCCCGGCTGTGGGGATGGCCGTCAATGTGGATGCCGTGGCGAACGTCATCGGCAAGAAGAATCCGCCTGTCCATGCCGCGCCGGATGTGCTGATTGCTGCCGCGCCGGGCTGCGAAGTCCAGGCCGTCAGAAAAGCCGCACAGCTCCGGGCACAGGGCCTGTGTGTGGAATATTCGCTGTTTTCTGATTTTGATCTTTCTGAAGAATACGCCAAAGACCGGAAAATTTCCAGAATTATTCTGATTTCTTCCGAACAGACTGAAGAACTGGAGGTAAAAATTGATGAATTCTAAACCGCTCCGGATTGCTCTGACAAAGGGCAGACTCGAAAAAGATACTGTCAAGCTTCTGGAAAGCTTAGGCTATGACTGCACGGCAGTCCACGAAAAAGGCAGAAAGCTGATTCTGCCGATTCCGGACGGCAATCTGGAAGTCGTGCTTGCCAAAGCCGCCGATGTCATCACGTATGTCGAGCACGGCGTTTGCGATATGGGCGTTGTCGGCAAAGATACGCTGATGGAAATGAACGGCAAATTATTTGAACTCGTCAATCTGGGGTTCGGCAAATGCAAGTTCGCGCTGGCAACTAAGAAAGATTATCCGTTCTATGACGGCTTCGGCGTGAAGACAATCGCCTCGAAATATCCCAACGTGACAAAGGCCTTTTTTGAACAGAAACATATGGATGTGGATATTATCAAAATAGAAGGCTCTGTCGAACTTGCGCCGCTTCTGGGGCTGGCCGACGGCATTGTTGATATCGTCGAAACAGGAACTACCCTCAAAGAAAACGGTCTGGAAGTCGTGGAAGATGTTGCACAGATTTCCGCCCGGCTGATTGTGAATACCGTCAGCCTGAAAATGCGTCAGAAAGAAATTGAAGATCTTGTCAAGAAAGTGGAGGAGAAACTCAATGATTAAAAAAATTACATGTGACGGCTCTGCCGAATATGAATTCCTGAAAGAACTGGAACGCCGTTCCGGCGAGACAGATAAAAAAGTTTCTGAAATCGTCTCTGAAATTATCGAGACTGTCAGAACCGGCGGCGATGAAGCTGTCAAGAATTATACTAAGAAATTCGACGGCAATCTGCCGGAATATTACGAAGTGCCGCGCGAAGTCATCAACGATGCCCTGACTAATGCCGATCAGGAATTTGTCAACGCGCTCCTGAACGCACAGGAAAATATTGCTGATTTCCACAATCGCCAGAAATCGCAGGGCTTCACGAATGCAAAAGAAAACGGCGTGATTCTCGGCCAGAGAGTCAGAGGTCTGGAGCGTGTCGGCTTATACGTTCCCGGCGGAACGGCTGCTTATCCGTCCAGTGTTCTGATGAATGCCATTCCGGCCAAAATCGCAGGAGTGAAAGAAATCATCATGGTAACGCCGCCCTGCAAGGATGGTACGCCGAATAAAGATATTCTCGTTGCAGCAGCGATCTGCGGCGTGGACAGAGTGTTCCTGTCCGGCGGTGCCCAGGCAATCGCGGCTCTGGCTTACGGAACAGAACAAATCCCGAAAGTCGATAAAATCGTCGGCCCCGGAAATATCTTCGTCGCAACAGCGAAAAAATTATTATACGGCATTGTCGATATCGATATGATTGCAGGCCCCAGCGAAATTCTCGTCATGGCGGACGAATCTGCTGACCCGAAATTCGTCGCCGCTGATCTGATGTCTCAGGCAGAACATGATAAACTTGCCTCTGCAATTTTAATCACGACTGACCCGACACTTCCCGATAAAGTCGAAGCAGAAGTGATTCGACAGATGAATTATCTGGAACGCAAAGAAATTATCGAAGAATCTATGACCAATTACGGCGCAATTCTGATTGCACAGTCCAAAGAACAGGCTGTCGAACTCGCGAACGCTATCGCGCCGGAACACTTAGAAGTCGTCATGGAAAATCCGCTGGAATATATCGGCAAGCTTGATAATGCCGGGTCTGTGTTCTTAGGCTCTTACGCATCCGAACCGCTCGGAGATTATTATGCAGGGCCGAATCACGTCCTCCCGACAAGCGGAACTGCAAGATTTTTCTCACCTCTGGGCGTGAACAGCTTCATCAAGCGTTCGAGTTATATTTATTACACAGAAGATGCTCTCAGAGAGGCCAAAGATGATATTGTTCTGATCGCCGAACGCGAAGGCCTGACCGCTCACGCAAATGCGATTAAAGTCCGTTTCGAGGATTAAAATTATGAATGAACATGTTAAAATGCTGGGAAAAATTAAAAACAAAAAAGACTTCATAGAATTTATGAAGCTTTACGTATCTGCTGTACAGGATATCGCAATCAAAGAATATCTGGAATCTATAGCGGCCTGGACAGAGGATATGGACGGATATTATAAAAATACCGGTACTGATTTGCCTGATCATATAAATTGGGATTTTATCGCAGCTTTACTTTATATCGGCAGTATCTATGAATAAAATTCCAATTTATCAATATAGCAAAAGGAGCTGAATCTCATGAGCTGGGAAAATAATGTCCGCCGGGTGGTGCCTTACACCCCCGGCGAACAGCCGAAAGTTTCGGATATTATCAAACTGAATACAAATGAAAATCCCTATCCGCCTGCCCCCGGCGTTCAGAAAATTCTGGATGATTTCGATATTGCAAGAATGCGTCTCTATCCTGACCCGAACGCCGAAATCTTAGTCAATGCGCTGGCCGAAACTTATCATGTCAAGCCGAATCAGATTTTTGTCGGAGTCGGTTCGGATGATGTCATCTCAATGGCCTTTCTGACGTTCTTCAATTCTGAAAAAAAGATTCTTTTTCCGGATGTAACCTATTCATTCTATGATGTCTGGGCGGATGTCTATCAAATTCCGTATCAGACCGTTCCGCTGACGGAGGATTTCAGAATCAATCCGGATGATTATAAAATCCCGAACGGGGGCATCATCTTCCCGAACCCGAACGCCCCGACCGGCGTGCTCGAATCTCTCGATTTGATTGAGGAAATCTTACAGGCGAATCCGGACAGCGTTGTCATGATTGACGAGGCTTATATTGATTTCGGCGGAGAAAGCTGTCTGCCTCTGCTCGAAAAATATGAAAATCTGCTTGTGATTCAGACGTTCTCGAAATCCCGGAGCATGGCCGGCATGAGAATCGGCTTTGCAATCGGTTCGGAAAAATTAATCAAGTGCATGAATGATGTCAAATTTTCTATCAATTCTTATACGATGAATCACATCACGCTTTTATGCGGTGCGGAAACTCTCAAAGACGAAGCATATTTCAAATCTTCAACCGGAAAGATTATCGAAACCAGAGAGCAGGCTAAGAAAAAATTATCAGAACTCGGCTTTGTTTTCCCGGATTCCAAGAGTAATTTCATTTTTGCGAGTCATCCGGATTATGATGCAGGCGCGATTTTCAACAAGCTCAAAGAACGGAAGATTTTCGTCCGCTACTGGAATAAACCGAGAATTAATCAGTATCTGAGAATCACAGTCGGCACACCCGAAGAAATGCAGAAATTATTCTCCGCACTGGAGGAAATTCTCGCCGAAGGTCAATGAACTGCTATGACCGAAGAAGAATTTATTCAGAAATTAAAAGCTGACGGTCATAACGATAAAGCAATAGAATCGGCGCGGACTGCTTATCGAAAATGCAGAAGAATATTTTATGATATTACAGCAAGATATGATGATTTTTTTGGTAAGATAACTTTATTCAGCGACTGATAAAAATAATTTATAAAGAGGTGATTTTTCTTGACAACTGCAACCGTTACAAGAACATCCAAAGAAACAGATATTACTGTCACCATTCTGCCGGAAGACGGCAAAACAGAAATCTCAACCGGAATCGGATTTTTCGACCATATGCTGACGGCTCTTTCCGTGCATAGTGGGATTTCTATGAAGATTCACGCTGTCGGAGATATTCATGTGGATGCACATCATACCGTCGAAGATACCGGAATTGTCCTCGGACAGGCTCTTGCAAAAGCATTAGGCAACAAGTCCGGAATCGTCCGTTATGGTTCGGCCTATATTCCCATGGATGAAAGCCTTGCATTCTGTAGTCTGGATATCTGCAACCGGCCGTTTCTGGTATTCAATGCGGAATTCACAAATCCGATGATCGGCACATATGATGCCTGCCTGACCGAAGAATTTATGAGAGCATTCGCTTTCAATGCCGGACTGACTCTGCACTGCAATGTGCTGTATGGCAAAAACGATCATCATAAAACCGAGGCTCTTTACAAAGCAGTCGCGCACGCGCTGAAAATCGCCTCCGCTCCGGCCGAATCCGGAAAAACTCTCTCCACGAAAGGAATGTTAGGCTAATCATGATTGCAATTATTGACTACGGCGCAGGGAATATTTTCAGTGTCCGGAATGCGCTGAATTATCTGCAAATCGAAAATCAGCTGACGGATGAAATTTCTGTCATCGAACAGGCAGATAAAATTATTCTTCCCGGCGTGGGGGCGTTTCCCAGTGCCATGAAGATGCTCGGCAATAAAAATCTGATTCCCGTCCTGAAGGAACAGGCACAGAAAAAGCCGTTTCTGGGAATTTGTCTGGGAATGCAGATGCTCCTGACCAAAAGCTTTGAATTTGAAGAGTGTGACGGGTTAGACCTGATTCCCGGCACAGTGGATAAAATTCCTGCGAAAGATCTTATTATTCCGCATATGGGCTGGAATAAGCTGGAAATTAAAAATTCCTGCGCTCTGCTGAAAGATCTTCCGGAAGAAGCTTATGTTTATTTTGTGCATTCCTATATGGCAAACTGTCAGAATGAAACACAGCTTTCCGCATGGGTGGAATACGGCGGAACAGTTCCGGCTCTGATTACAGATCATAAATATGTATTCGGCGCACAGTTCCATCCCGAAAAAAGCGGAGAAGTTGGTTTGCAGATTCTGCGTAATTTCGCCGCACTCTGAAAAAGGAGAAAAAATATGATTTTGGATTTTGATAAAATAATAGAAGATTCCGCACTTGCCCGGAAAGTCGCCGAACTGGAACAGCGGCTGGAACAGCTGGAAAAAGCACAGGGCGGCAGTCAGCCCGTTCCGGAAGAACAGATTCTGTTTTCTTATTCCGAAGTGGAAGACGGCGTAATGATAGAAGACTGTCTTGATATTCCGGAACCGGATGTAATCGTTCCGGAACAGATCGGCGGAAAGCCAGTGACGGTCATTGGCATCGGCGCATTTTCGTCCGATGCCATCCGGACAGTTCAGCTTCCGGAAACGGTAAAGCGCATAGCCGCTTATGCCTTCGGGGACAGTGTCCGGAAAGTCAATCTTCCGGAATCGGTTATCCTGATTGAAGAAAAGGCTTTCAATGCCGCACTGCATCCGGAAACGGGTTCTCAGAATCTGACAGTATATTGTCATCCGGGAACATATGCAAGCGAATACGCACAGGCGCATAATCTTGCAAGCAAGCCTTATCCGGAATTCTTTTCGGACGATATCTAAAGAAAGGATTTAGCTCTATATGAATGAACTTGAAAAGAGAATAGCAGATTTAGAACAGCATGTTGCGGATCTGAAAAAACAGCTCCTGACAGATTCTAATTCCAGTGCGGGACAGCCTGATTTTATCCCTTTTGATTATTCTGAGTGTAAAGACGGGATTCAGATTGACAGATATAACGGTTTTGATGAACCTGTCATTATTGTGCCGGAACAGATTAACGGCAAGCCGGTTGTCGAAATCCGGGACAGAGCTTTTTATTTCGATTTTATCAAAATTATAAAACTGCCGGAAACAATTAAGAGAATCGGCAATGCTGCATTTTTACATCCTAATCAGACAGAGCGTCCTGTCAGACCGGAGCCAGTGAATGGCGTTTACGGTCAGCAGCCGCCAAAAATGGAAATCGTCGAAACAGGATTGCAAAAAATCAATATACCGCCCAGTGTTGTGGAAATCAGCAAATATGCCTTTGCTTCTCACAGCGCAAGTCTTCTGAAAAAGAGTGTTAAAATTTATTGCCATCCCGGCACCTATGCACTGCGCTATGCAAGAGAAAATAATTTCGATTTCCGGCCGTATCAGGAATTTAATCTGAATTTAGAGGAAAATTCATGATAATATTCAGTTCCTGCGGTTTCCGGTCACCCGTCATGAAAGAAAAATTCCGGGAAATCATTCCTGCTCCTTCCGGAAAACTGCTGATTCTCCCCCTTGCCGGAATGACCTGCGAAATCACAGGCAGAGTCGAAAAACAGGCCGCTGTGCAGTTCGGCTTCCCGGAAAAAGATATTTCTGTTTTTATGGATTCCAGCCCGGATGAATTTCTGCACAGGCAGTTTGATTATATTTATGTTCCCGGCGGCAATACGTTCAAACTTCTTCATGATGTCAGAAAATATCATCTTGATAAGCTGATTCTGGATAATTTCAGAAACGGCGCGGATTATATCGGCGTATCTGCCGGGGCTTATTTAGCTTGCCCCAATATCGAGTATGTCATGAAACTGGGTGATGATGATAATCATATCAAGGGCGGCGACTATTCCGGACTGCATCTGACTGATAAATATCCGTTATGTCATTATGATGTCAGAGGTCTGCCGTATGATCGGATATGCCGTGAAGCACTCGGAGAAACTGCTGAGATTATCACCATCAATAATGAGGAGATATTTATTTTATCATGAAAAAATGTGAATGCGGCGGAGAACTCAAAAAATGTGAAGCCTTTGCCGGAATGGGAACGTTATCCATCAGAGTTCCCAATGGATACAATTTTCCAAAAGATTACATTCTATGCGGATATACAGTCCAAAAATAAATAAAGGAATTTTTTGATTATGATTATTTTACCTGCAATTGATATCAAAGACGGAAACTGCGTGAGACTCGTCCGCGGTGATTACGGAACGGCGCACAAAGTCGCCGAGGATTATATGCAAACGGCTCTGGGATTCGTTCAGGCCGGTGCCGAATGGATTCACATGGTCGACCTCGACGGCGCAAAAGATGCAAAGCCGGTCAATACAGAAATCTTTCTGGATGTTGCCAAAAATACAAGCCTGAAAGTCGAAGTCGGCGGTGGTATCCGGAATCTGGATACAGTAGAATCTTACCTGTCTCAGGGAATTTCCAGAGTGATTCTCGGCTCCGTGGCACTGAAAAATCCGGAGCTGGTCGAATTAGCCGTCAAAGAATATCATGAAAAAATCGCTGTCGGCATTGATGCCAAAAACGGCTTTGTCGCCGTTGAAGGCTGGCTGGATGCCTCTACTGTGGATTATATCTCTCTTGCAAAAGAAATGCAGAAAATGGGCGTACAGACTATTATTTTCACAGATATCTCCAAAGACGGAACGCTTTCCGGCGTGAATCAGGAACAGCTGAAAGCTCTGCATGATGCTGTTGATTGTCAGATTATCGCAAGCGGCGGCGTTCATACTATGGAAGATATCAGAGCCTGTGTAGCTATGGGGTTATATGGCACAATCTGCGGAAAGTCCCTCTATCAGGGTACTTTAAATCTGAAAGAGGCCATAGACTATACAAGAAATTAATCAGAAAGGAGGAAAATCATGCTCGCAAAGAGAATTATTCCCTGTCTGGATGTCCGCGACGGCCGTGTTGTCAAGGGCGTGAACTTTCAGGGAATCAAAGAAGTCGGCGATCCTGTCGAGTGCGCTGCTGAATATAACCGTCAGGGCGCGGATGAGATTGTCTTCTATGACATTACGGCATCCCACGAGGGCCGCGGCGTAATGCTCGATGTTGTCCGCGAAACGGCAAAAAGAGTATTTGTTCCGCTGACAGTCGGCGGCGGTATCAAAACTGTTGATGATATCCGGGAAACACTCCGCGCCGGAGCTGACAAAGTTTCGGTCAATTCCCAGGCTGTACAGAATCCTCAGCTGATCCGCGACGGAGCTGATATTTTCGGCAGTCAGTGTATTTGTGTCGGCATCGATGCCAAAAAAACAAAAGCCGGAAACTGGACTGTCTACATCAACGGCGGCAGAATTGATATGGAATTGGATTTGCTCGACTGGGTCAAGCAGATTGAACAGCTCGGCGCAGGAGAAATCTGTCTGAATTCGATCGATACTGACGGCGTGAAACAGGGCTTTGATCTGCCTATGCTGAAAGCAGTTGTCGATGCTGTGAAAATTCCTGTCATCGCCAGCGGCGGAGCCGGCAAACTGGAACATTTCGCCGAAGCATTCGAGAAAACAGACTGTTCGGCAGCACTGGCCGCTTCACTGTTTCATTTTAAAGAACTGACAGTCGGCGAGGTCAAAGCCGATTGCAGAAGCAAGCATATCATTGTCAGAACATGAGATAAAATTTTTTATCAGTACAAGGAGGATTTATTATGGATTTTACAAGCGAAAAATTTCAGAGAAAAATTGAACCGTTCCGTTTTTCTTCTGACGAAGAACAGGCTTCCCTGAGTCTGGAAGCCGGTGCAGGTTACCTGAAAGAACTGTTTCTTTCCAGAGAAGATGACGGCTTTATCGGTAACGGCTATGACTGGGAATCACTGGCAGAAATTTTCCTCGCAGAAGTCTATGAGGGAGAAGATGACAGCTTTGAATTCGATTCTGAGGCTGATCTGTTCGTGGTTTATTCTGAAGATGCTGAATCGCTGGCGGATTTTGCCCTCGCGTTCAAAGATGCCTGTGAGGATGCCGCTCTGATTGCAGATCTGTTCAGCCGTGCCGAAAACAGATAAGGAGACTATCATGCAGGCAGAATGGAATAATCTGGATAAATATTTTAAAAAAAGCGATCTGATTCCGGCCATCGCCGTGGATGTCAATACGAAACAGGTGCTGATGCTCGCTTACATGAACAGAGAAAGTCTGCAAAAAACACTCGAAACAGGCTATACCTGGTACTGGAGCAGATCAAGACAGGAACTCTGGAACAAGGGCGCAACCAGCGGCCACTTGCAGAAAGTCGTCTCTATTTTTGCCGACTGCGATGATGATACGCTCTTAGTCAACGTCGAACAGACAGGAAATGCCTGCCATACCGGCTCTTACAGCTGTTTCTTCAAGCAGATTTACGGCGAGCCGGAAATAAAAAAATAGTCACAAAATACAAACCTCCTGAATAGGATATACTATCCATCAAGACAGGAGGTTTGTTATTTTTATGAATTTCGATACATCTCCGATGGCGGAGGAACTGGACCGCCGCCCCGACGGCAGAAATGCCGTCCCGATCAAAGTCAGCCGCGTGTTCGACAGTTGCAGCGACAGAGATTGCATCTCGAATGTTCCCGTCATTCTCGACTGCGGCGAACTGCCCTGCAATGTGCAGTTAGTCAAGAGTAAATGTGTCAGAGTCGCCGATGTCTGCATGAGAATCGAACCCGTGCCTTTCAACAGAGGGTTCTATAATATCGACCTGACATTTACATTCAGAGTGGAATTGCTTGCCTATACCTGCGCCTGTGATCAGCCCAAAGTGCTGACAGGCACGGTTTACGCCAGCAAAAGCAGCATCCTCTACGGAAGCGAATCCAATACCCAGACGTTCTACAGCAACGGCTGCCAGCTCGGCAAAACGGATGAATGCTGCGAAGTCGTCAATCTGCCTACGGCCAATGTGCAGGTTGTGCCGCCGCTTGCGCTGGAGACCAAAATCGGCACAGTCTGCCGGCAGTGCGATTCCTGCCAGAAACCCGATGCTCTTCCGCCGACTATGCGGACTGTCATCATGACACTGGGGCTGTTCTCCGTGATTGAACTCACCCGTCCCGTGACTGTCATGGTGCCTACGTTTGATTATACTATCCCATCGAAAGAATGCAGTCTTGATACTGAGACACCCTGCGCTGTGTTCGATAAAATGCGTTTCCCGGCGGAAGAATTTTCGCCTATGACCCTTGGCGATTCCTGCGATGCCAGACCCGAACACCGCCCCGGCTGTGAATGCGGTTCCTGAACAGGATAGTTCCCAATCCGGAGACAGCTTCTGTTTCCGGATTTTTTTTTAAAAATTTTCTTAGTAATGCATTTTTTGAACATCTGATATGTTATGATAAGATTAGTCAAAATCCTCTTGACTTTTTAAGTTATTTATGTTATACTGAAAAAGTCAGAAAGGATGCTGATCTGATAAAAATGATACAGGGGTGTGCAGAATGAATCAAAATCAGGCAGAACTGCGCGTTCAGGAGCTTTCCAGGCTTCTGGAACAGTATAATTTCGAGTATTATGTGCAGGATAATCCCAGTGTGGAAGACTATGTCTATGACGGACTGATGCAGGAGTTGCGGCAGCTGGAAACGGAATTTCCGGAACTGCTTTCGCCGCAGTCGCCTTCTCAGAGAGTCGGCGGCAGTGCATCCAATCAATTCGCCAAAGTCGCCCATGCCGTGCAGATGCAGAGCTTGCAGGATGTGTTCGGCTTTGAACAGGTGGACGATTTTGTAAAACGCTGTCAGGAAGTGTTTCCGGATGCAGAATTCAGTGTCGAGCCAAAAATCGACGGGCTTTCTGTATCGCTGGAATACCGGGATAATAAACTGGTGCTCGGCTCAACCAGAGGCGACGGCTTTACAGGAGAAGATGTCACGGCAAATCTGAAAACAGTCAGAACAATTCCGCTGACTTTGAAATTACAGGAAAATCTGCCACTGCTGGAAGTCCGCGGAGAAGTCTATATGCCCCGTGAACAGTTCCTGAAACTTGTGGCACAGCAGGAGGAAAACGACGAACAGCCGTTTAAAAATCCCCGTAATGCCGCCGCAGGTTCACTCCGGCAGAAATATTCTGAAATTACTGCAAAGCGCAAATTGGATATTTTTATCTTCAATTTGCAGAGATGCCAGGGCAGAGAATTCACGTCGCACAGCGAAACGCTGGAATTTCTCAGACAGGCCGGTTTTCATATGATACCCGGATGGAAAATCTGCCGTACTGCCAGTGAAATTCGGGAAACAATTGAAGAAATCGGCAGTTCCCGTCAGAATCTGCCTTATGATATCGACGGGGTTGTCATCAAGATTAATACGCTGGAACAAAGAACAGTATTCGGCGCAACTTCCAAAACGCCGAAATGGGCGATTGCCTACAAGTTCCCTCCGGAAGAAAAAGAAACCACGCTGCGGGATATCGAAGTCAACGTCGGCAGAACAGGCGCACTTACGCCGGTTGCCGTGTTCGATACGATTACGCTTGCCGGAACAAGCGTGTCCCGTGCCGTGCTGCATAATCAGGATTTTATTACAGAAAAGAATATCTGCATCGGAGACAGAATTATCGTCCGGAAAGCCGGGGATATTATTCCGGAAGTGCTCCGGAGTGTTTCCCATGCCGAACAGGCTGTGCCGTACCGTCTGCCGGAATGCTGCCCCGTCTGCGGCGCGAAGGCCGTCCGGGATGAAGGAGAAAGTGTGCTCCGCTGCCCGAACATCGCCTGTCCTGCACAGCTGCATAAACAGCTGGTGCATTTCGCCTCCAGAGATGCGATGAACATCGACGGACTGGGAACGGCAATTATCAGTCAGCTGCTGGAACAAAAGCTTGTCAGCGACCCGGCCGATCTGTATTCCCTCACGGCAGAACAGCTGACGGCATTAGAAGGCTTTCAGAAAAAATCAGCCGAAAATCTGGTCAATGCTGTGAAAAAATCCAAAACAGCTTCTCTCGACAGAGTGATCTTTGCTCTGGGAATCCGGAATATCGGCCAGAAAGCCGCAAAATTATTATGCGATCGTTTCCTGACTCTGGATGCTCTGGAACAGGCCGGAAAATCTGAAATTTCTGAAATAGAAGGCTTCGGCGATGTCATGGCAGAGAATTTCTTTGCCGCACTGCATGATGAATCTGTTCAGAAGCTGATACAAAAGCTGAAAGCGGCCGGTCTGACTTTGCAGTACCGGAAACAGGAAGTTTCTGAAAATGCATTCTTTCATGGAAAGACGTTTGTCCTGACCGGAACGCTCTCACAGATGAAACGCAATGAGGCAAAACAGCGCATAGAAGCCGCCGGCGGCAAAGTCTCCGGTTCTGTCTCGAAAAAGACGGATTATGTGATTGCCGGAGAAGATGCCGGAAGCAAACTCACCAAAGCACAGGATCTGGGAATTGCTGTTCTGAGTGAAACGGAATTTCTTGAAAAATTATAATTCCGTTTCGGGAAAATATGTTCTGACAAATGCCGGAACAGGTGCCTGAATACAGGTTTGTTTCAGATAGAGAAGCTCCGGAGCTGTCACATCAGGAAAAGACAGAGATACAGCACACAGACACTGATACGGTTCCCGGCCTGTGCCGCCGTATTTGGCATCGCCCAGAAGCGGCGCACCTAAAAAGGCCAGATGTGCCCGGATCTGATGCGTTCGTCCTGTATGCAGAATAATCCGGACAAGCTGTTTCTGACCGTGTTGGGCAAGCACTTCATATTCTGTGATAATCTTCTGCCAGGAAGCATCTTCCGGCACTGCCGAAATCTGTACACGATTGGTATTGTGATTCTTTTTCAGCCATGCCGTACAGATTTTCTTTTTTTCCGGCAGAATGCCGCAGGTTATGGCAAGATACTGCTTTTTGACCTGGTGCTGACGGATTGCCTCGTTCATGGCACGCAGTGCCGCGGCATTCTTGGCGGCAATGACGATGCCTTCGGTATTGCGGTCAATTCTGTTGCAGAGGGCAGGTGCAAAGCTCTGTTCCTGTTCCGGATGATAGATTCCGTTTTGTATCAGATAGGCCTGTACTTCTTCAATCAGCGAAGTTTTTTTATTTTTGTCTCCGGTATGAACATCCTGTCCGGCCGGTTTGTATAAAAATAAAAAATTACAGTCTTCCTGTAAGATTTGCAGGGAAAGCGGTACGGATTCTTTCCGGATGATTTTTTTTCGCTCCGGCAAAAAAAATTCTTCTTTGGCATAGATCTGCAATATATCATGTTCCTGCAAGATTTCATTTCCCTGACATCTTTTGTGATTATATCTGATATCTTTCCGGCGGATTAGTTTATAGACCATGCTTTTCGGCATGGACGGCAGAAATTTCAGGATAAATTTATCCAGCCGCTGGCCGGCATCGTTCTGACGGATTGTAATTTCATGTAGCATAATAAGGACATCCTTTCTGTTTTTATTAATTATTATAGCATATTTTTTTCTTTTTGAAAAGATGTTTTTTATTTTTATTTTCAGGCACAGGAGAAATGAATCAGATTATGGATAAAACAAACACATCCCGGAATCTTCACGCCGGGCACAGGAAAAGAATGAAAGAACGCTTTATCAAAAGCAAAGGTGAAGGCTTCAGCCAGCATGAATTAATGGAAATGCTGCTTTTCTACAGTATTCCGCGCGCCAATACCAATGAAACTGCGCATCATCTGCTGGAGCAGTTCGGCTCTCTGAAAAGACTGTTTCAGGAAGGAAGCTTTTTGGATTTTATGCATGTGCCCGGCATCGGCTATGAAAGTGCCCGTTATCTTGAACTGCTTTGCAAAGTAATTCGCTGTGTCGAAGTGCCGCAGGTGGAAAATACAGTTCTGGAAAGCTATGAAAAATGCCGGGAATATTTTCTGGCACAGCTTGGTGCAGAAACCAGAAAAGAAGTTGTAATGGCCGTGGCTCTTTCTGATACAATGGGACTGCATAATGCAGAAATTCTGGACACAGGCACTCCCGGAACTGTACCGCTGAATCTGGAGAAAGTAGTTCGCTTTATCGTGCGTTCTGACTGCAATGTGCTGCTGCTGGCGCATAATCATCCCAGAGGTCAGGCTCTTCCTTCCGTTCAGGATGTGTTAGCCACAAAAAGTCTTGTGGAGTATATCAACAAAATTCATGTTGAATTATTTGATCATATTATTGTCGCAGAAGGCAAGACGTATTCCATGGCCGAACACGGAGATTTTTAGGAGGATTATTATGGATTTCAGGCTGCATTCACCCTATCAGCCGTCCGGCAGTCAGCCGGATGCAATTGCCGGACTGACAGAAGGCTTCCGGAACGGAATAAATTTTCAGACTTTGCTTGGTGTAACCGGTTCCGGAAAAACTTTTACAATGGCTAATGTCATTGCCAATCTGAACAAGCCCACGCTGGTGCTCGCACATAACAAGATTCTGGCGGCGCAGCTCTGTTCGGAACTGAAAGCTTTCTTTCCGGAAAACGCTGTGGAATATTTCGTCAGCTATTATGATTATTATCAGCCGGAAGCCTATGTGCCCAGTACGGACAGCTATATCGAAAAAGATTCTTCTATCAACGAAGAAATCGACAAGCTGCGGCATTCTGCAACAACGGCTCTGGCCGAACGCAAAGATGTGATTATTGTTTCCAGCGTATCCTGTATCTATTCGCTGGGCAGCCCCGAAGAATACAGAAATATGACCGTCTCTGTACGCGCCGGCATGGAAAAAAGCATGACAGATCTGATTCAGGAACTTGTCAGAATCCAGTACGAACGCAATGATATTGATTTTACAAGAAACAGATTCCGCGTCCGCGGCGATGTGCTGGAAATCTTTCCGGCGGCCTCGACGGATACAGCCGTCCGTGTGGAGTTTTTCGGCGACGAAATCGACCGCATCAGCGAAATTGATGTTCTGACAGGAAATGTCAAAGCCAGATTGCAGCATGCCGCCATCTTTCCGGCCTCGCATTACGTCTACAGCCGCGATAAAACTGAAAAAGCAATCAGCGAAATCGAACAGGAACTCCGCGACAGAGTGAATTATTTCACAGAAAATCATAAGCTGATAGAAGCCCAGCGTATCGCACAGCGTACTAATTATGATATGGAAATGCTCCGGGAAGTCGGCTTCTGTTCCGGAATTGAAAATTATTCCAGAGTCCTCGCCGGACGTGCCCCCGGAAGCGTGCCTTATACGCTGCTGGACCATTTTCCGGAAGATTTTCTCATGATTATTGATGAAAGTCATGTGACAATTCCGCAGGTCAGAGCGATGAGTGCCGGCGACCGCGCCCGGAAACAGACTCTTGTTGATTATGGTTTTCGCTTGCCCAGTGCGTTCGATAACAGACCGCTTGTCTTCTCGGAATTTGAAAATCATATGCATCAGGTCATGTTCGTCAGTGCCACCCCCGGAGAATATGAACAGGAACATTCTGGTCAGATTGTCGAACAGGTCATCCGGCCGACAGGGCTTGTTGACCCTGAAATCAGTGTCCGCCCTGTGGAAGGCCAGATGGATGATCTGCTTTCTGAAATCCGTACACGCGCCCAGAATCAGGAACGCGTTCTCGTCACAACGCTGACGAAAAATATGGCCGAAAATCTCACAGACTATCTGGAAAGCATGGGCGTTCGGGTGCGCTATCTGCATCATGATATCGATACGATCAAGAGAATGGAAATCATCCGCGATCTGCGTACAGGAGAATTCGACGTGCTTGTCGGAATCAATCTGCTCCGCGAAGGACTGGATATTCCGGAAGTTTCTCTTGTGGCAATTCTCGATGCCGATAAAGAAGGCTTCCTGAGAAGCGAAACTTCCCTGATTCAGACCATCGGACGCGCAGCCAGAAACGCCCAGGGCAAAGTCATCATGTATGCCGATCATGTCACAGGATCGATGGAACGCGCCATCAGAGAAACGAACCGCAGAAGAGAACTCCAGATGGAATATAATCAGAAATTCGGCATTATTCCCAAGACTATCACCAAACAGATTCATGATGTCATTGAAATTTCCAGCAAAGAAACCGTTGCAGATTCGATTCATTACAAAAAGCTCTCCAAGCAGGAAAAACAGGAATTAATTCAGAATCTCACGGCGCAGATGAAGGAAGCCGCAAAAATGCTCGAATTTGAACATGCCGCTTTCCTCCGCGACGAAATCGCCAAACTCAAAGAAGGGAAGTAATCTCATGAGAAGAAAAGACCGCGAAGTCACAGATTTCAATACTATGATAAAAATTATTGATGACTGCGATATTATCAGAATCGGCCTTGCTGACGGCGATTTTCCGTATATTGTGCCTTTGAATTTCGCCTATACTGTGGATGAAAATCAACAGATCTGCTTCTATATCCACGGCGCAATGGCCGGAAGAAAATACGAACTCATGCAGAAAAATCAGAAATGCTCTTTTGAACTGGATATTCCTCTCCGGATGGAATGCATCTATGACAAAAAAGATGTCACTATGAGATATCAGTCCGTCATGGGAACTGCCGAAATAGAATTTCTGGAAGGCGGCGAAAAACAATCTGCTATTGATAATATTATCATGAATCGCTATGATGAAACCAGAAATTTTGAATATAATAAAAATGCGGTGAAGCGTACCGCCGTCGCAAGGCTCCGGGTCATCAGCTGGACGGCGAAAATCAATCCCATCAAAGGCGGTGCGGACTGATGATGCTGTCAGAATTAGAATCAGAATTAAACATCCGGTTTCCGGAAAAATTCCATCAGGTTTATGATTCCGGTGTACTGCTGAACGGTTTTGAACGGCTCTCGGCAGAACAGATTCCGGAACATATCGCATATATGGAACAGTGGTTTTTCGATTATCTCGAAAAAGAACACGGCTTTATCCGCCGGAAGGATATCCGGCTGATTCCGTTCGCACAAATCAGCAGTGTAGATTTATACTGTCTGCTCTATGAGGAAAATCTTCCTGAACCAAAAGTCGTCTTCTGGTGGCATGATGAATATATGCCCGTCCTGATCGGCAATGATTTTGATGAATTTTTATACTATGCCATGCTTTGCGCCGCTTACAATGGCGAGGACATTTACGGCGAGGACTGGAAGAAATACTATCAGTTTTTATCAGACGACTATCAGAAGAAGCTCGACAGCATTCCGGAAGAGGAACTGCCTTATGTGCACGAGGATTCCTGCCATTCTGCCGTCAATATCTGGGAACACTGGAAGGAGATACTATCATGATTTGTCCGAAATGCGGTAAAACTATGACACTGGGAAAACTCTGGTCATTCTACGGCTCAAGTTATAAAGGATACGGCTCGCCTTACTGGGCTGAAAAAAGCTATTTCACAAAAGCGACTTTCCCGAATGCCAAAGATGCCGAAAAAAAAGGCGTCGGCTTTTCAGTCATGCCGAAACCGGAAATGATTGATGTCGCTTATACCAATCTGCCGGATGCTTACGCCTGCAAAGAATGCAAAGTCATTCTGATGGAGTGCGGCAGCGATGAGTAAGAAATTCCGGATTATTTATATTTTGAATATTTTGATTATTATTTTCCTTTCTGCTGTGCTGATTCGCTGGTATCTGTGGTATATTGACATACCTCACAGGATACTTTTTATTTCGCTGATAGATGAAAAATTAACTTTATTTTGTCTGGTTGCTGCTGTGATTCTGTTTATATTCAACACGCTGAAATATATCAGAAAGAAAAATTAATCATCATTTTGCAAGGGGTTATTGAGTTATGAAAAATGAAATTGTCATCAAAGGCGCAAGAGCGCATAATCTGAAAAATATCGATGTTGCAATTCCGCGGGATAAGCTGGTTGTCATGACAGGATTATCCGGTTCGGGAAAGTCATCACTCGCATTTGATACAATCTATGCCGACGGTCAGCGCAGATATGTTGAAAGCTTATCTTCTTATGCCCGGCAGTTCCTCGGCCAGATGGAAAAACCCGATGTCGACAGCATTGATGGCTTATCCCCGGCGATTTCGATCGATCAGAAGACGACTTCCAAGAATCCGCGCTCGACTGTCGGAACGGTCACGGAAATCTATGATTATTTAAGATTATTATATGCCAGAATCGGCATTCCGCACTGTCCGGTCTGCGGAAGGGAAATTTCTCAGCAGTCGATTGATGAAATTGTCGATCAGATTCTTGCACTCCCGGAAGGAACGAAAATTCAGCTTCTTGCGCCGATCGTCCGGGGCAAGAAAGGCCAGTATACAAAAGAACTCGAACGCGCCCGGAAAAGCGGCTATGTCCGTGTCCGGATTGATCATATTATTTATGATTTGTCCGAAGAAATCAAACTGGATAAGAATATCAAGCATACGATCGAAATAGTGGTTGACAGATTAATCATCAAAGACGGCATCATGTCCAGACTGACGGACAGTCTCGAAACAACTGCCGCACTGACCGGAGGCATCATTCATGTGGATGTCGTCGGCGGTGATATGATGAGCTTTTCGCAGAATTATGCCTGTCCGGAACATAATATCAGCATGGAAGAACTCACGCCGAGAATGTTCTCGTTCAATAATCCGTACGGAGCCTGTGAAAAATGTTCCGGACTGGGCATGTTCCAGAGAATTGATCCGGATCTGATTGTTCCGAATCCGGAACTGAGTATTCTGGGCGGAGCGATTCACGCATCAGGCTGGAATCATCTGGAAGAAGGTTCTATTGCAATGATGTATTATCAGGCACTGGCTGAAAAATATCATATTTCGCTGGATACGCCGTTTGCCGATCTGCCGGAAGAAGCCGCCCATGCGTTCCTGTACGGCACAGGCGGCGAAAAATTACTCTTAAAGCGCAGTGAAAGTCTCGGCGGCGGCGAATATTCCGCGCCGTTCGAGGGCGTTATTACAAATCTGGAACGCCGCTATCAGGAAACAAACAGTGTTTATGCAAAAAACGATCTGGAAGACTATATGGGCGAAGTCGTCTGCAAGGCCTGCAACGGCGCGCGGCTGAAGCCCGAAATCTTAGCTGTGACAGTCGGCGGCCTGAATATTTACGAATTTACACAGATGGCTGTCAATCAGGCTCTGGAATTTCTGAAAAATCTGAAACTCACAGAACATGAAAATTTCATCGCCGAACGAATTATAAAAGAAATCTCCGGCAGATTAGGCTTTCTGTCGAGTGTCGGACTGGAATATCTGACTTTGTCCAGAGCATCCGGTACGCTTTCCGGCGGCGAAAGCCAACGAATTCGATTGGCAACCCAGATCGGCTCGTCTCTGATGGGAGTGCTGTATATTCTGGATGAACCCAGCATCGGCCTGCATCAGCGTGATAATGCCATGCTGATTGAAACGATGAAGCATTTAAGAGATATCGGCAATACGCTGATTGTCGTCGAACATGATGATGATACCATTTTAGCTGCCGATTATGTCATTGATATCGGCCCCGGCGCAGGTATTCACGGCGGAAATGTGATATTCTCCGGCAAGCCGGAAAAACTCCTGAAATGCAAAGATTCTGTAACGGGACAGTATCTCAGCGGAAAGAAAGTCATTCCCGTGCCGGAATCCAGAAGAGCAGGAAACGGAAAATTCCTGACCGTCATCGGCGCACAGGAACATAATTTGCAGAATCTGACTGTTAAAATTCCGCTGGGAAAATTCGTCTGTGTGACGGGTGTATCCGGTTCGGGGAAGTCCTCGCTTGTGAATGAAATTTTATACAAGCATCTGGCCGCGAAGCTCAACAGGGCGAAAATCAAGGGCGGAAAATGCAAAAAAATTGACGGAATCGAAAATCTGGATAAAGTCATCTGCATTGATCAGTCCCCCATCGGCAGAACGCCGCGTTCCAATCCGGCGACATATACCGGCGTTTTTACAGATATCCGGAATCTGTTTGCACAGACTAACGATGCCAAAGCACACGGATACGGCCCGGCGCGGTTTTCGTTCAATGTCAAGGGCGGCCGCTGTGAAGCCTGCGAAGGAGACGGCATTCTGAAAATTGAAATGCATTTTCTTCCGGATATCTATGTTCCGTGCGAAGTCTGCAAAGGCAGACGCTATAACCGTGAAACTCTGGAAGTGCATTACAAAGGCAAATCGATTTATGATGTTCTGGAAATGACAGTTGATGAAGGTGTGCTGTTTTTCGAGCATATCCCGAAAATTGCAAAGAAACTCCAGACTTTGCAGGAGGTCGGTCTGGGCTATATCAAGATTGGCCAGCCGGCAACTACGCTCTCCGGCGGCGAGGCGCAGAGAGTCAAGCTCTCGACAGAGCTTTCCAGGAAAGCAACAGGAAAGACTGTGTATATTCTTGACGAGCCTACCACAGGCCTGCATACGGCCGATGTGCACAGGCTGATTGATGTACTGCAAAAACTTGTCGATGCCGGTAATACTGTGCTTGTGATTGAGCATAATATGCATGTAATCAAAATTGCGGACGAAGTAATTGATCTTGGCCCCGAAGGCGGCAGCGGCGGCGGCCGGATTGTTGCACAGGGCACTCCCGAACAGGTCGCACAGGTGCCGGAGTCTTATACAGGAAACTATCTGAAGCCCTATCTGGAACAGAAACAGGTGAAATAACTATGTTCCGTAAACTCATACGGATTTTATTCAACAGGAATACGCTGTTTATACTTCTTCTGCTGATACAGGCGGCATTTTTTGTGCTGACGGTTTTGTTTTTAAGTCAGCATTTTGTTGAAATCTATGCCGCTCTGCTGGTGCTGAATCTGATTCTGGCCGTATATATCAGCAATACTCCGGAGAATCCTTCTTATAAAATGCCGTGGTTCCTGCTGATGCTGGTGTTTCCGTTATATACAGGGCTGGCCTATCTGCTGATTAAAACCGATGCCGGACACAGAGCATTCAAGCGCAATTATGCCCGGCGCGTGGTAGAGACGAAAAAGTATCTTCCGCAAAAACGGCAGATTCTCCGGCAGATGGCCGAAAAAGATTCTGTCAGTGCCCATCTTGCCGGATATCTGGCCGATTTCGGCGGCTATCCTGTTTACAGAAATTATAATTCGGCATATTTTCCGGTTGGGGAACAGATGTTTGAAGCAATGAAGCGCGAAGTCCAGAAAGCCAGAAGATATATTTTTCTTGAATTTTTTATCATCGATCAGGGCGCAATGTGGGAAGAGCTTCTGGAAATTTTAAAGCGCAAAGTCTCTCAGGGCATTGATGTCAGAATTATGTATGACGGGTTTGGCACACAGTTTCTGATGCCGATGCAGTATTTTAAAAAACTGGAAAAATTCGGCATTCAGTGCCGGGTATTCAACGGATTCAAGCCTTTTCTGACATCTTCGCAGAATAACAGAGATCACAGAAAAATTCTTGTCATTGACGGGCATACGGCCTTCACGGGCGGCATTAATATTGCCGATGAGTATATTAATCAGAAAGTCCGGTTCGGCCACTGGAAGGACGGCGGCGTAATGTGCCGCGGCGATGCCGCCTGGAGTTTTACAGTCATGTTTCTTCAGCTGTGGCATCTGGAAGAAACCGATCAGGGGGAACTGGAAAAATATCGTTATACAGAAGCATTTCCGGCAAATCATGACGGATTTGTTCAGCCGTACAGCGATTCGCCTACCGATGGTGAATATGTCGGCAGAAATGTCTATCTGGATATTATCAACAATGCACAGGAATATGTCTATATCATGACTCCGTATCTGGTGCCGGATCATGAACTGATTACCGCGCTGGGGCTTGCGGCTAAAAAAGGCGTGGACGTTCGCCTGATGATGCCGCATATCCCGGATAAATGGTATGTATACGCCATTGCATGGAGTTATTATCAGGAACTGCTGAATGAACATGTCCGGATTTTTGAGTATCTGCCGGGATTTGTTCATGCCAAGAATTTCAGTTCCGATGACAGAATTGCCGTATCCGGGACGATTAATATGGATTATCGCAGTCTGTACCTGCATTTTGAATGCGCGGCAGTATTCTATCACAGCCGGACGGTACTGGATGTGAAACAGGATTTTATACAGTCGCTTGAAAAATGTGTGGAAATTACATCAGAAGACTGCCGGAACAGACCTTTGCCGAAAAGAATCATCAGCGGCATTCTGCGCCTGTTCGCACCTTTGATGTGATATAAATTTTTTTATTTTATTCTATTTTATTCTAAGGAGTGTTTTTATTATGAGTACACAAAATCAGGAATCTCAGGCCTGTACCCACGATTGCAGCACCTGCGGCAGTGCCTGTGGAGAACGCAGTGCGCCCCAGAATCTGTACGAAAAACCAAACGAATTAAGCAAAATCGGCAAAGTCATCGCCGTTGTCAGCGGCAAGG
>DFJS01000092.1 GCA_002373165.1 Ruminococcus sp. UBA3665 | reverse complement strand
CTGACGGCGTTACAGAAATTGCAGAATATACCTTCCGCGGCTGTAAAGCTCTGGAAGAAATCACAATTCCGAAAACTGTAACAAGTATCGGAAAATATGCGCTGGTTTATTGCAACGCACTGACAGAAATCCAGCTGCCGGATGGTGTAACAGCTATCGGAGAAGGGGCATTCGGTGAGTGTACTGATCTGAAAGCCATTAACATTCCTGACAGCATAACAGCAATTGAAAGTTTTACTTTTTTCAAATGCACCAGCCTGACAGAACTCACAATCCCGGGATCTGTGACACAAATCGGCCATGATGCATTCCTCGGCTGTACCGCTTTGACAAACATTAATATTCCTGACAGTATTACAGAAATTGCAGAGTATACTTTCTACGGCTGTGAATCTCTGAAAGAAATCACAATTCCGAAATCTGTGACAAGCATTGGCAAAAGCGCATTCTATAACTGTCAGATGCTTTCTTCAGTAAAGCTCCCTTCCGGCATGACAGAAATTGCTGATTATACTTTCTGGGGATGCGGTTCGCTGAAAGAAATTGATATTCCGGATCATGTTACAAGCATAGGCGTTTCTGCATTCAGCCGCTGTGTTTCCCTGAAAAAAATAATTATCCCGGAAAACGTGACTGAACTCAAGAGCTTTGCGTTCTGTAACTGCTCTGCTCTGACAGACCTTATTATTCTGAACCCGGATTGTATTATTCCTGATTCCAGATTGGTAGTATGCAGCAGTTCGCTTTATCTGGAAGATGAAAAGAAATATACTAATATTATCTACTCCGGCAAAATCCATGGTCATGACAATTCTACTGCCCAGACCTACGCCGAAAAATATAGTTACGAATTTGTTTCTCTGGATTCTGAATCTGTCAATTACTGCGGAAAAAATGTAACATGGACACTCTCCGAAGACGGTGTTCTTACCCTCAGCGGAAAAGGAGCTATGTATGATTACAGTTTCAACGAAAAAGCTCCCTGGAGTGAAGAAGCTTCTTCAATTCAGAAAGTAATCATCGAAAACGGAGTGAATAAAATCGGTGCCTATGCCTTCCACGGCTGCGGAGAGCTGACAGAAATTACAGTTCCGGATTCTGTTGCAGAAATCGGCAGAAATGCATTCTGTTTCTGCGAAGCTCTGAAAGAAATCACAATCCCCGAAACGGTTGAAACGGTTCCGACTTTTGCCTTCTATGGCTGTTCCTCGCTGACTTCTGCCGTACTTCCCGGCAGTATTACAATTATTGAAGAAAATGCTTTTTATAACTGCCAGAATCTGAAAAAGATTAATCTTCCGGAAAATTTAATCAGCATCGGCAACAGTGCCTTTGCTTACTGCCAGTCTCTGACAAGCCTGAAACTTCCCGATTCCCTGAGTGCACTGGGAGAAGCTGTATTTACCAAATGCACAGCTCTGACGAGCATTACCATTCCGGAAAACGTTAAAAATTTGAATGCTTCTGCCTTCTTCTCATGCACCAAATTGCAGGAGCTGACAATTCTGAATCCCAGCTGTCAGATTTATGACAACGGCAGCACCATCTGCACGGGCAAGCCGGAAAACGAATCGCCTTATTATAACGGCATTCTTTACGGCTATGATAATTCTACCTTGCAGACATATGCAGAAAAATATCAATACACATTCAGTTCTCTTGGAGAAGCTCCGAAGGCTAAGGCTGCGGAATCTTTCTGGGGAGAAAATCTGCAAGGAGTCCTTTCTGATGACGGCACGCTGACCATCAGCGGTACGGGCGATATGAATGATTTCGACTATTCTCTGTACAAAATCTGGGCATATGATATTACAAAAATCGTCATTAAAGACGGTGTAACAAGCATCGGCGATAACGCATTTATGGGCTTTAAGTCGCTTGTTTCTGTTTCGATTCCGGATTCTGTCACAAAAATAGGCAGCCGTGCTTTTGACAACTGTTCTGCTTTGCAATCTGTTTCCATTCCGGATGCAGTAACAGAAATTCCTTACCGTGCATTCTATAACTGCACCAATCTTAAAACAATTACAATCGGAAAAGGTATTAAGAAAGTCGGCGATTTTGCATTCAGCTACTGTGCAAATCTGAAAGAAGCAGATCTTCCGGCCAGTGTGGAAAGCATCGGCCAAAAAGCCTTTACACAGAATACTGCTCTTCGCAAACTGACAATTCAGAACCCTGACTGTAAAATTTTTACCGGAAGCTTCACCATCTGCAACGATGTCGATGGCTATAACGGCGTAATTATCAGCGTTCCCGGCTCTTCTGTGCAGGATTATGCCAACCTGTACAGCTATACATTCCGTGCTCTGGGAACCGCAGATTCTCTGCGCGGCGATGTCAGCGGCGACAGCAATGTCAAAGCCGATGATGCTGCTCTGGTTCTGGTAGCGGCTGCCAGACAGGGTGCTACAGGTCAGCATGGCCTGAATTCTGATGAATTTTCTGCGGCTGATGTCAATCTGGATAATCAGGTTTCCGCACAGGATGCATCTTACATTCTGGTATTTGCCGCAATGTCCGGCACGGGCACTTCCCCCGAATGGAACGATATTGTTCACTGATGCATATTTCCCTGCATTGCAAAAAACATTCCGGAATTTGTTTCCGGAATGTTTTTTTGTCAGAACTTGAAAAATTATCAGGAATATGCTATACTATATTTAATGGCTCTGTCCCAACAAGCGGTTGATTTTCAAGACATTAGCTTGATATGGCTTAAAATATACTGTAGAATAGTAATAGAATGGTATTTACCTACACGAAAAGGGTTTAGGGTGGTGATTAAATGTACCTCACAGAGCGACACAGTATAAAACGTAGCAAAAGAAACATTAGCTTATTTGAAAGGATAGATACGCTTTGCTACTACTCTAAAAATCTCTACAATGCAACTAACTATATCATTACACAGGCAAACCGTATCAGTTATAAGTTAAGGCAAGGAGAAATCTTAGATAGTTGGGAAAAGCATTTCATCTACAAATTCAACTGTGGTATCAAGGCTTATAACGATAGTAGACCTACTAAGAAGAAGCTACCCTATATCACAGAAAGCAACAGCTTTATAGCCAATGCTTACTTTCTTAGTTGGTATCTGAAAGGTACTACGGAATATAAGGCTCTATATGCTACTTGTTCTCAGATGTGCATACAGCAGTTGTGTAAAAACTGGAAAGCGTTCTATCAAGAATTGAAAACATACAAGCAAGGTAAAATAACGACATTTCCACATAAGCCTAAGTATTATGACAAGGAGACAGGTAGAGGTTGGTTGCTATTAACTTATCAAAGTATCTCTGTGAGCAAAGATAATAGGGTTACATTTCCTAAGTTTTTGGGTGGTTTAACCTTAAAGACAAGACATACGAATATCAAACAAGTCCGTATTATTACACGCTCAAACAAAATAGTGGTCGAGTTAGTGTATGATAAGGAAGAAACTACCTTACAAAAGGATAAGTCAAGAATATTAGGTATAGATTTAGGCGTAGACAACTTTGCTACAGTAGTAAGTAATACTGATTTACAGCCTATCATTCTGAATGGCAGAGTAATCAAGTCTATCAATCAATGGTATAACAAAGAAAAAGCAAGATTACAAGCTATATCTAAAAAGCAAAACAATAGGTATATGACTAAGAGAATATGTAAACTTACCGAAAGACGAAACAACAAAGTCAAAAATAGTTTGCATAAGATTAGTCGTTATATCATTGAATATGCAAAAGCTATTGATATAGGACTAATCATAGTGGGTAACAACAAAGGTTGGAAACAGGAAGTTTCTTTGGGAAAGCGTATAAATCAGACTTTTGTGAGCATTCCTTATGCTATGTTTATTGATATGCTTACATATAAAGCTAAATCAGAGGGTATTGAAGTTATTACCACAGAGGAAAGTTACACCAGTGGTACGAGTTACTTAGATAATGAAGCTCCCACAAAAGAAAACTATAACAAGAGTAGACGCATTAGCAGAGGTTTGTTTCTAAGTAATACAGGTACTTCAATAAACGCTGATGTAAACGGGGCATATCAAATTATGCGTAAGATTATACCCGAAATTCCTGTTAAAATCGGTGAGAAAGTAACAAGAGTAAACGTAGCCTAAGTTAGATTAGGTAGAGGGTATTGGCTTTACCCATTAGGGAGAAATCTCTATAAAGTTCAGACAAATAGGTTTGAAAAATCAACTGTTTGTTGGGACAGAGCCATATCATATACCGGAGGCCGCATCATTATGATAAGAAAATCGAAAGAAAATCTGCCCGTTCTTGCTGTATGCTATGATTTTGACAAAACTCTTTCTCCTGACGATATGCAGGCACAGGGCTATATTCAAACCGTATATGACGGCGATGTTCCGTCTTTCTGGAAAGATACCGATCTGCTGGCAAAAGACGGCAGCATGGATTCCAATCTTGCCTATATGTATAAAATGCGGCAGGAAGCCGAGGGCAGAGAAATTTTCAGCAGACAAAAACTGGAAGAATACGGTTCTAAAGTAACACTCTTTCCGGGAGTAGAAGAATGGTTTGAACGCATTCGCCGGTACGGCGCAGAACATGGGGTCATTGTGGAACATTATATTATTTCCTCCGGCCTGAAAGAAATGATAGAAGGAACTTCCGTTGCCAAAGCAGGCGCATTTGAAAAAATCTATGCAAGTTCTTTTTATTATAACGAACGCGGCGTTGCTGTCTGGCCGGCACAGGTAGTCAACTATACCAATAAAACCCAGTTTCTGTTCCGGATTGAAAAAGGCGTTCTGGATGTGAACGATCCGGGCGTAAATGATTTTTTTGCTCCGGAAGATCTTCGCGTGCCATTCCGCAATATTGTATATATCGGCGACAGTGACACAGATATCCCCTGCATGAAACTTGTCAATACTTACGGCGGACATTCTATCGGCATCTACAACAGCGAAACGGCAGATAAAACCAAAGTATACAAGATGCTTCATGATAACCGCATCCGTTACTTTGCCCCGGCAGATTATACAGAAAATTCCCAGATTGATCAGCTTCTGAAAGCTATCATCAACCGAACCGCTGCAAATGAAATTCTGGAAACTATCCATTATGAATGCAAAAAAGATCAGGCAGCCAATTACAGCACATCCGGGTCATAATCTCTTTACAGCACAAAAGCCCGGAATTTCCGGGCTTTGTAGTTTATTCCATCTGACTGCTGAGGAACTGCGCCGCCGCATTGACAAGACTTTTCTGTGATTCTGAAATCTTCTGAGATTTGCCATTGTTCAGAAAAGCTACTGCTCCGGTTACATCTCCGGATGACAAAATCGGCAGACACGCAAGGGAACTCTGTTCTACACCCTCGACTGCATAGAACTGATGGCTGTCATCCTCAGCGAAATACTGTTTTCGATTTTCCATGAGTTCTTCCAGTTCAGGGGAGACTCTGCGTTCCTGGAATTCCTTTTTTGTCACACCGGAAGTCGCAACAACGTGATCTCTGTCAAATACCACTACCGGACAGCCGGCCAGTTTATACATGATATCTGCTACCTGGGAGGCATTGTGTCCCATCTCACCAATTACGGAATATTTCTTGAAGATCACTTCGCCGTCACTGCTAGTATAAATTTCTAGCGGGTCGCCCTCGTGAATTCTCATAGTCCGGCGGATTTCCTTCGGAATGACAACCCGTCCGAGGTCGTCAATTCTCCTGACAATACCTGTTGCTTTCATATTTTTCGCTCCTTATGATAAAAATTCAGATGATTTTAAAATAACCTGACTGCTTTGTTAGTATTTGCCGGAAATCTGAAATTATACTTTTTGGATGAAATTGTAAATTTCACATGATTTTCACTTATCTATCACCCCCCTCATAGTTCCATGATAAAATATTATAAATATTAAGCGAATATATAAAAAATAGGAGTATAAGAACAGATGAAAGTGATAGAGGAGGGAACTATGAAGAATATTTTAAAATTTACCGCAATGTGTACTGCAATATTCACTGCTGTGACGGCGACATCATGCGGAAGTTCTAAAATAACGAAATATGAAACAAAGCATGACTGCGGAACTTATACGATTTCTACATTTGAAGATATAGAAAAGCTTTTCTTTGAAGAACATACGCCGATGAAAACTGTTGCAAAATCGTTCAAAGATTTTTGTTATTATAAAGAGGGAGATGATTCCGATGTTGCATATACTGCACATATTCCAGTAGACATGTCGCAATTTTTTGAATCAGAAGTGATAGTATACACCATTGACGATGATAATGAGGAGTGGGGAGAGGAACAGACTTTTCTGGAATTTGTAAAATCTGAAAAAGAAAATTTTGAGGAGCTGTGGGGGGAGAAGGGATACCATTATGAAGACCTCGGAAACGGCTCAGAAGCTGAGTTATATATCTATTTCAATGCAGATATGGAACTTTCTGCATGGAAATTATATCCGGAGGTAAAAAACGGAAGTTCTGATAGTATGTTATGGAAAACCTTCCAAAAAGAATATGTGCTTTTGGATTTAAAATATGATGATAAAACATTTCCTGATGAATTTAATGGCAAAACATATGACTTACCCTATTTAGCATTTACACTGTACTTTTCATGCGACAATGGCGTACTTTCTGTATATCAGGATGCTGTAAAAACTAAAGGCGGTTTTAATACAAAAGATGATACTTTTATATTCCTAAAGCATAAATTCATTACATTAGAGAAATAAAAACATCTCCGGCACTGCCTGAATGCAATGCTGGAGATGTTTGTTATTTTTTACAGATTCCATGCTTTCTTCATTTTTTCGACTGTTTCCGGAGGGAGCAGGCCTGCATTCCCCATTTCTATGAACATATCACGGAATTCCTGCGGAAATTGTTTCAGATCTTCTTCCGGAAGCATCTGCACAGTATCGACCATCTGCATGAATCTTCCAAAACTGCCGCTGATGGATTCTTCGCCGTTGATGCTGGCTTCTGTCTGATGTAATTTTGTGAAATTTTTCACACGGTTGAGCTTGATGTCACAGGCTTCGCAGAATTTGGATAATAAGGCTTCTGTGCGGTCATCCGCTACTGAGATGGATTTCGGAACACGTTTTGCAGTAATCAGATTCTGGGCGAAATCTTCCAGAATGGCGGATTCATTTCCGGCGTACTGCTTTACAGGCTGATTTTCCAGAAAGCGGTCATTTCTGGTTTCCAAAGCGAGAAGCATCGCCGGAAAATAGGGTGCTTCTTCGAGGGAATCCTGTACCGGTTTTCTGATATGAATGATTTTGCATTCCAGCTTGTTGACTTTTTTCAGAGCTTTAATCTGTTCTGTAAGTTCGTCACTGAGTTCCGGAGAAGCAAATACTTCCTGCATGATTTCCGGAACGTGACAGCTTTTCCAGATAAAACCGTCTTTCTCCGGAACAAGCAGAGGAATCTCATCAGAAAAAACAGAAAATCCGAGTTCTTCGGGATTATGGGATTTCAGCTTTTCAGCAGCTTCGATTCCGGCTTTGAGAGCTTCTTCTAAAAGCAGATAATCTTTGTCATCTTTGATAAACCAAGGCATCTGATAAGGCTTCATACATATCATAGAGGGAAAACTATTTGCCCCTCTCAGATGGATATTATGTGCTTTGGCATAAGCCTGTACAGAGGAAATTTCTGCCTCCGGCATATTGTCCTTATTCTCGAAACTGCATTGCAGACAGTTCTGCGACATAGAATGTTCAAAATAATCGGATTCTGACGTATCTCCTGTGATGTCTGCAATCTTGTAATATGTCCGGTAGCCTTTTTCGCCGATATACAGACCAAGCGCAAGATGTTCACCAAGTGCTCCCATGACGGTACAATAGCCGATTTCGCCGTCAGATAACTGGACTGCAAAAATCTGATTGTCATGGAGTTTCTTCCAGAGTTTTTCAGATTTAAATCTGAATGCTGTATCATAGAGCGAATCCGGCACAGGAACAGGCAGTTCTTTTAATTCGTTCATGACTTCAAAATCTTCTGATTCTTCTGCATAGTCTTCTTCATCATATTCCGGATACTGTTCAGGGGCTTTGCCTCTGATTCTGATGAGTTCTGTTTCTTTGGTATCTTCGTCAAGAATTTTCAAAACTTTGCAGTCGAAACGCCATTCATCGCCGAAATCAAACAGATATACAAACTTCTGACCGACTTGTAAGCCGACAGACTGAATGGTATGTTTTGCTGTTGACGGACAGCCGTCCTCTGCGTAAGGAGAAGAATAGCAGGCAGATGTATCCCATATTTTGTTATTCATGAAAAATGCATGAAGATGGTCATTGTCAAAATCAAATGCCCACAGAATGCTGTCGGATAATTCTTCGAGTGTTTCCCGTCCGGAGATTTTCAGATGCCGGTAACAGCCTTTTCCGAGAGAAACGCTGATGACAAATGTCTGATAGTGAATTCTGCTTCTCATAGATGAAACTTCCTTTCATTCGATAGATTTATTTAAATTATAACATGATTTTCCTGTTCCTGTCAATGATTTCGGATAAGAATCTGGCTTTTTTTTGAAAAATACTATATACTGATTTATTAAAAAGCAGAAGTCCGGAAGGGGCTTCTTCTTTGCATTTATCTGTGATGACCGCCGCCGCCGTGACCGCCGTGCGAATGGCCGCCGCCGGAATGATGATGACTGCTTCCGCCGCCGCTTCTGCCGCCGGTATCGCTGGTGACATGTGTTTTGGTAGTGCGTTCGCGGATGAATCTGTCAGTCTGCTGTGTATAATGCACAGTTTTTTTATTCAGATAAGTAGTAGGCGAAATCTGATAAATAAATCTGTATTTGGATTTAATCACAGCATAAGTAATTGCCGCGGCAATGATGCCGAATATAAATCCGCCCATGCCGCCGAGAATTACGCCGCCCCAATCGATATAGGGTTTGCTGCTGGTTGTAATTATTTTTCCGTTTTCTACATGATAATACTCATGATATACATCATCATAGATATAGTAATGATCTGGTATGCCGATTTCATAATAATTTTCCAGCTGATCGGCAAATTCCAGCAAGGCATGATAAGCATCTTCGCTGCCAACCGGATAAAGATGCTTATCAATGGCATAATGCATCTGTTCGATTCTGTTATTGCTGGAACTGTTGGTATAATAGAACTGTGCCAGGCCGCTGGTAGAGATATAATCATAAGGATGTTCGGCACCGCTTAAATCGAGATATAAGCAAATGCCGTCTGTTTTTGGGCCGTACAGCTGATCGTAAGTAGAATCAGTCATACTTTCTATCATTGTATCAGAATGTTTTTCGTTTCCCAGGATTGCGACCACGTTCATATTGATATGATCCGCGGCTTCCTGAAGCCGTTCGGCGACTTCTACAAACTCGTCTGTTTTGAGGCGGTTTCCCTGGTCATAGATCTGCATACCGGCCGCAGAAGCGGGAATTCCGCAGAATTGGAGCATCATAAACAGAGCTGTCAGGAATCCTATCAGATATTTTTTCAAAGCAGAAAACCTCCTAACGCGCCGATCACAGTCACGGCCAGCACAATTATCAGGCAAAGGCGCATCAGCCTGCCGTGGTCGAGGGGCGGCGTACCGGCCTGTTTGCCTGTCTGGCCGTTGATGGCGAAATCATATTGTTTTCCCTGATATTGATAGGACATGAACCAGACGGGCAGAAGCATATACTGCCATTTCGTTTTCAGAACGTTCATATCGGACTGGATGACCCGGACAGAATCATAACCTGTCATAGAAGAACGGAGCATCTGATCGCTGCCGTTGACAGCACGGTTGCGCACACGCGGAAAGACCTGAACTTTGTCCACATCGTATTTATCGGACATAAAGCCGCTGAGATAGGCCATTTCAAATGCGACGGTATCTCTGTAATCAAACGGTTCGATAGCTTCCATCAGGTCATCCGGAATTTTAGATTCTCCGTCAGCAGGAATGCCTTCAAAATCCAGTTCAGCATTACGGACAACTTCATATTCTTTGACTTGTGTATAGTGATAATCTCCGGAAGTCCAGCGGCGGATTTTATGGCATTCGGCATTCATATGGCCGCGGATATGGCAGTCGGCAACCCAGAACGGAACATATACGCCGTGCAGGTGCAGAAGCTGGCTTTCAGAAAGAAAATCCTTAGGGAGGAATTTTCTGTTTCCGCACCAGGTTTTAAAAATTTCGGCAGCCTGTTCTTTGGAAATTTGAAACGGAATGACTTTAGAAGGTCTGTATTCGCCGGAAAGTCTTCCCTGGAGCACAACGGGATTATGACAGTAAACGCATTCTGTAGCAGTAGTGTTCAGATCTGTGATTAATTCAGCCCCGCAGCTCTGACAGATATACAGCTGATTATTTTCGGCGAACTCATCATGAGCAGGCGCAGCCGCGTGGGCATCGCTCTGCATCTGTTCATTAGCGGCCTTGCATTCTTCGACTGTAAAAAAGCTGTCGCAGAATTCGCAGGAAAAGCCCTGTTTTTTAGGATTAAACCGCAGATCGGCATTACAGTTAGGGCATTTATACTGAATGCTTTCCATATTCTGAGCATTGGAACTCATACACTCTTCTCCTTATGATGATAAAACTCAATATGCATGATAAGAATTATGGTCTTTTCTGGCCGCATTTGCCGCAGAAGTTTCCTGTATTTTCTTCACCGCAGTCGCACTGCCAGTACCGAGGATTTTTTCTGCCGCAGTAGATGCAGAATTTTCCGGAATTTTCCCTGCCGCATTCGCAGACCCAGGCATTATTTTCTGTTATTTCCTGACGGAGCATGGCATTTCTGCCGCGCAGGTTAATCAATTCGCGGCTCTGGTCGTCATAGCTGATATTGCCGATGCCGACAGAAATCAGTTCAATGCCGCGCCGTTCTTTCCAGAGGGGGTCAAGCTGTGCATCCAGATATTTGACAATTTCCAGATTTTTGGCACCCAGGTCAGAAACTCTCACGCCGTCCTGTGCCATATGCGTGACAGCATTCTGCAAGGCCATCAGGAATTCTTCCAGACACTGATCAGAGAGCACCTGTGTTGTGACATAATCGGCATTGCGCGGAACGACTTCTTCAAAAAATTTCATAGGGTCTGTAATCTTAATAGAATACGTTCCATGACAGCGGATAAATAACTCGGCATTATAAAAATGGTCAAAATACTGGAGGGGATTTCTAGTGCCGAACTTGAGGCCTTTAATTTCCTGAAGATTGATAAAATACACTTCCTGACTGGCCGTAGGCTGACCGCCGTATTTGATGCGCTGGAATGTTTCTTTCACAGCCGCGCCGAATTCGCCGTTAAACATAGAAGGCGCAGAAGAAAGCCAGACTTCATAATAGCCTTCGGCATCACAGCAGTCGACAATCTGGCCGCCGTCACACAGCAGCATCAGCTGGTTGGGGGCAATGCGGATTTTAGAGCCGTTTGAGATTGTCTGCACTTTAGAGTATTCATTGCCGTTTTTGCCTTTGATGACACGCACACCTCTTGTCATGAGTATTGCATTATCCATTTTGTCAGAAACGATATAATCCAGCCATTGTCCGGCGAGAGAACCGCTGACGGCATCGGCGGCGGCTTTGATAATGCCCATTCTTCTGCTCCTTTCTGTAATTAATATCTTATTGCATAATAGATCACATAAATCCAGTTAAGCAGGCCATGCAGTATAGCCCATGGAATAGAATGCCAGTTTGTATAGCTGATGACGGTAGCAAGCGAAATTCCCAGTGCCCCGGCAGAAGTCAGATATTGGCTTGCCGAGCTTGACTTTTTTTCTTCCATGATTGATTCCTTTTCTGTATTATTTTATTATAATTTTCTGTTGTCGATCACGCGTTTTGCCTTGCCTTCGGAACGGGGCAGGGATTTCGGAGCTGTGATGGTGACTTTTGTCTGGATTCCGACAACGGATTTAATCTGGTCACGGATGTATTTCTGCAATCTCTGCATTTCGCCGAGGCTGTCGGTCTGTGCAAAGATTTCTTCAGTCATTTCTACTTTGACTTCCAGCGTATCAGAATTATTGACTCTGTCAACAATCAGCTGATAATGCGGCGCAACGCCGGGAGTTTTTACCAGAACCGTTTCAATCTGGGACGGGAAGACGTTCACGCCGCGGACGATAATCATATCGTCAGTTCTGCCTGTGATTCTGCCCATGCGGATGGTAGTTCTGCCGCACTTGCAGGGTTCGCTGTAAAGCGTGCAGATATCATGTGTTCTGTAGCGGAGCATCGGCATTCCTTCTTTGGTGATAGTAGTAAAGACCAGTTCGCCGGGCGTACCGTAAGGGAGCTGTTCTTCGGTAACGGGGTCGATGATTTCAGCAATCACATGATCTTCATTGATATGTGCGCCGTTTTTCTCCTGACATTCAAAAGCGACACCGGGGCCGGCAATTTCGGTCAGGCCGTAGATATCACGGGCATCAATGCCGAGTGTTTCTTCAATATGAAGCCGCATAGCCTCAGTCCAGGGTTCTGCGCCGAACAGACCGGCACGGAGCTTGATATCTTTTCCGGGAACAAGTCCGGCATCGCGGATAGCTTCGCCCAGATAGGCCGCATAGGAAGGCGTACAGCAAAGAATTGTACTGCCGAGTTCCTGCATCATCATAATCTGCCGCTGTGTGTTGCCGCTTGACATAGGGATTACCATTGCGCCGACTTTGGTTGCGCCCTGATGTGCGCCGAGACCGCCGGTAAACAGTCCGTAGCCGTAGCATACCTGAATGATATCTTTTTCATCTGCGCCGATGCCGGCCATAGCACGGGCGACCATTTCTGTCCAGATCTGCACGTCATTTTCAGTATAGCCGGAAACGATAGGTTTTCCTGTTGTACCGGAAGAGCCCTGAATTCTGACAATCTGTTCTTTGGGAACAGCAAACAGTCCGAAGGGGAATGTATCACGCAGATCTGTTTTTTCGGTAAAGGGCAGAAGCTTCAGGTCATCGACAGACTGGATATCTTCCGGCGAAACGCCTTTTGCATCCATACGTTCACGGTACAGGGCGACATTGTCATAAACATGCTTGACTGTCTGCCGAAGCCGTTCACCTTGCAGCTGTTTTTTTTCTTCCGGGGACATGCATTCCATCTGAGGGTTATAGATTCTGAATTCTGACATAATGATAAAACTCCTTTTCTGTGATTACTTTCACGCTTGCATAATAAAATAAGATACATCATTATTTTACACTAAAAATATTTTTTTGTCAATATAAAATTCATGATTCTGTAGAAGGAAAAAAATCTGCCGGAATTTTGCACAGGCAGTTTCCGGCAGAATGATGTTTTCAACAGAATTTGTCTTAAATTTCCGTAAAAAGTCATAATTAAAGAACAGAAACATTGATGATTGTGACAAAAATTGCAAAAATACTTGTATAGATGCGGAAAATATGCTATAATAAAAATTAATCCGCGAAAACTTCCGGTTTTAGTCTGTCATAGACATACTTTGCCGGAATGCTTGTGAAATACCAGAAAATGCTGTGTACCAGACAAATCTGTCCGTGATAGTTCAGCGGCAGTGTACTGTAATCCCACACATTCCATTGCAGATGCAGATTGACAATCACGCCGACAGCAAGTTCATAAGACGTAATCACGGCTGCGCCCAGCAAATACAGCAGCTGATCGGGCATAGGCGGCGCATACCGGAATAAAATGCACAGTGTGGTAAAGACTGCTCCGCCTGTCAGAGCCATTGTCCAATGGGTATAGCCTCTTGCAAAGATTTCTATCAGCGCATAGAGAAAATACCCCATCAGAAACGTAACGGCATATCTGGATAATTTCATAAACAGATCCTCACTTTCCGGATTTTTCCGATTTTTATGTAATTTACCCTGAAAGGAGTTTTTTATGCAAACCGTCCTGTTAATTTTATGCATCATAATTTGTATGATTGCAGTTTTTCAGACCATATTAATTTATAAGCTGATGAAAAAATCCGGTTCACAGCAGGATTCTTCCGGCGTACAGCAGGAGATTCTCCGGCTGGAAACATCGCTGAATGCATCACAGCAGGCTTATTCCCAGAATTTTGACAAAATGGCGCAGATGCTCCGGGAAGAACAGAAAACAGCATTTTCGGCCCAGCAGGAGAAATTAATTCTCATCGAACAGCAGACGACCCGGCATCTGGAAGATTCCAGAAAGGCTTCTGAAATGCTTAACCAGCAGACCGAAGAACGCATGAGAAGCTTTTCGCTGGAAAATTCGCAGAAATTAAATCAGATTGAATCTACTGTACAGAAAAATCTGGAAGAAATGCGGACTGTCATCGATGAGAAAATGCAGAAGACGCTGGAAGAACGTCTGCAAAAAGGCTTCACTGCCCAGCAGGAGAAATTAACTCTGATTGAACAGCAGACAACCCGGCATCTGGAAGATTCCAGAAAGGCCTCTGAAACACTCAACCAGCAGACCGAAGAACGCATGAGAAGCTTTTCGCTGGAAAATTCGCAGAAATTAAATCAGATTGAATCTACTGTACAGAAAAATCTGGAAGAAATGCGGACTGTCATCGATGAAAAAATGCAGAAGACACTGGAAGAACGTCTGCAAAAAGGCTTCACTGCCCAGCAGGAGAAATTAACTCTGATTGAACAGCAGACAACCCGGCATCTGGAAGATTCCAGAAAGGCCTCTGAAACGCTCAACCAGCAGACCGAAGAGCGCATGAGAAGCTTTTCGCTGGAAAATTCGCAGAAATTAAATCAGATTGAGTCTACTGTACAGAAAAATCTTGCTGCTATGCGCGGCGATCAGAATCAGCAGCTTGACGAAATGCGAAAAGTTGTGGATGAAAAAATGCAGAAAGTCCTCAATGAAAGAATGCAGCAGGCCTTTTCTACCGTTACGGAACGTCTGGAACAGGTTCACAAGGGTCTTGGCGAAATGCAGACACTGGCCGGAAGCGTCGGCGATCTGAAAAAACTGCTTACCAATGTCAAAACCCGCGGCGAAATCGGAGAAATTCAGCTGGAAAATCTGCTTGCCGATATTCTCAGCGAAACTCAATATGTTTCCAATGCCAAACTCGGCACAGGAACTGTCGAATTTGCTGTTAAAATTCCGGATACGCAAAACGGAGAAGTTCTGCTTCCGATTGATTCCAAATTCCCCGGCGATACATACCAGCATCTTCTGGAAGCCTATGATTCCGGCGATAAAAGAGAAATCCAGTCGGCACAGAAACTGTTTGCTGACCGTATCCGCAGTGAAGCGCAGGATATTTTGAAAAAATACATCTCGCCGCCTGTCACAACAGATTTCGGCATTCTGTTCCTGCCGACAGAAGGACTTTATACAGAGGCCGTGCGCGGCGGTTTGATGGAAGAAATTTTCCGCAAATATCATATTTTTATCACAAGTCCCTCCACGCTGGCCGCCATGCTGATGACTTTGCAGATTGGTTTCCGGAGCGTTGCCGTCCAGAAGCGCAGCAGTGAAGTATGGCAGATTCTCGGCGAAGTCCGCACAGAATTCAATAAATTTGCCGATGCGCTTGCCAAAACTCAGGACAAGCTTTCTACTGCAAGCGAAGAACTGGAAAAGCTTGTCGGTGTGCGTACCCGTCAGATGCACAAAAAATTAAACAATGTTCAAAATTATCTGACAGAAGATTCTTCTGCACGGGATAATTAAAATAACTATGCTGTCTATAGTAAGGAGATAATGAATTATGCGAAAAAGCGGTATTTTACTGCATATTTCCAGTCTGCCGTCTCGTTTCGGCATTGGCAGAATGGGAAAAGCAGCTTATGATTTTGTGGATTTTCTCCAGGAAAGCGAAACAGCTTACTGGCAGATTCTTCCTCTTTCACCCACCAGTTACGGCGATTCCCCCTATCAGAGTTTTTCAGTTTATGCCGGCAATCCCTATTTTATCGATTTTGAAAAATTGGAAGAACAGGGACTGCTTGTCCCGGAAGATTATGCTTCCATGCTGTGGCAGAGAAGTATAGATTCGATTGATTATGAATTATTATATCGCAGTAATATTACAGTTCTGCGGCGGGCATTCAAGAAATTTCAGGAAAAGCCCATCCGGGGATACAGAGCGTTCAAGAATCATAATAAAGACTGGCTGCCGGAATACGCACTGTTTATGGCACTGAAAGATTCTCACGAAGGCAGGCCGTGGTACGAATGGGAACCGGAACTTGCCATGAGAGAAAAAGAAGCGATTGAAAAGGCAAAAACTGAATTTGCTGAAGAAATAGAACTGCATTCTTTTATTCAGTTTATTTTCTCCCAGCAGTGGACGGCACTTAAAAAATATGCCAATCAGCACAATGTGCAGATTATCGGGGATATGCCTATTTATGTCTCTTATGACAGCACAGAAGCATGGGTTTTTCCGGAATTGTTCGATTTTGACGAGAATAAAAAGCCTGTAGAAGTCGCCGGCTGTCCGCCCGACCCGTTCGCAGAAGAAGGGCAGCTGTGGGGCAATCCGCTGTATAACTGGGACTATCATGCCAGAACAAATTATGCCTGGTGGACGGCAAGATTAAAACATGCCGCTTCTTTGTACGATGTCATCCGGATTGATCATTTCAGAGGCTTTGAAAGTTATTATGCCATTCCCTACGGCAGTGAAAACGCTGTTCACGGCCGCTGGCGCAAAGGGCCTAATAAGAAATTATTCCAGACTGTCGGAAAAGCTCTCGGCGAATTGAATATCATCGCCGAAGATCTGGGCTTTATCACGCCTGCTGTGCGCACTATGCTGAAAGCTCTGCATTATCCGGGCATGAAAGTGCTCCAGTTCGGCTTTGACAGCGATCCGGACAACGAACATCTTCCGCATAATTTCCAGAGTCCGCACTGTGTTGTTTATACCGGAACTCATGATAACGAAACGCTGAAAGGCTGGCTGGAAGCATCGGCAAAATCTACTGTCAAATATGCAAAAAAATATCTGAGAGTCAGCAAAAAAGCCGATATTCCGGATGCTATGATTGCCTGTGCATGGCAGAGCACTGCCGAACTGGCTGTTGCACAGATGCAGGATTTTTTGCGCGAAGAAAAATCAGCCCGGATGAATACGCCCTCTACTCTGGGCGGAAACTGGCAGTACCGCACCGGCGAAGAGGATTTTTCTCCGGAACTTGCCAAAGAAATCCGCAGACTTAATCGGACTTACGGCAGAGCTTTCAAGCCTGAAACGCCGCCCCGTCCCAAAAGAAGCTATACCAAAAAAAACAAAAATACGGAATTATCCGAAGAAGCTGATAATATTTTAAATACGGAGGTAATTGACACATGATGCAATATACAAGCGAAACATTTAGAAAATATCTGGAAGGCATTCTGACAAAGCCTGCCGCTGAAACTTCTCCGCAGGAACTTCATAATGCCATCGGCGATATGATCATGAATCTGATGTCCGAAGACTGGGAGGACAGCCGGAACGCCCACAGACACACCCGTCATGCAAGCTATCTGTCCATGGAATTCCTGATGGGCAGAGCAGTTTATAATAATCTGCTTTGTCTGGGGATTTATGACGAAACAGAAAAAGCTCTCAATGAACTGGGAACTTCTCTGAACAGGCTGGAAGAAATCGAAGATGCCGCACTGGGAAACGGCGGTCTTGGCAGACTGGCAGCTTGTTTTCTGGACAGTGCCGCCGCGCTGGATCTTCCTCTGGATGGTTACGGAATCCGGTATAAATACGGCCTGTTCAGGCAGTCAATTCAGGATGGTTTTCAGTGCGAAGAAGCCGACGACTGGACAAAATACGGTGATGCCTGGTCGGTTCGCCGGGAAGAAGAGGCTGTGCTGGTCACCTACAGCAATCAGACAGTCAAAGCCGTTCCCTATGATATGCCCGTAATCGGATACGGAACTAAAAATATCGGAACGCTCCGTCTCTGGCAGGCCGAACCTCTGAAAGAATTTGATTTCCATACGTTCAACAATCAGGATTATCTTGGCGCATGTGCCGAAAAGATTTATGCAGAAAATATTTCGCGCTGTCTGTACCCGAATGATGATACTGACGAGGGCAAAAAATTAAGACTTCAGCAGGAATATTTTTTCAGTTCGGCCTCTTTGCAGGATTTGCTGAAAAAGCATTTTGAAGATTACGGAACTTATGATAATCTTGCCGATGTGATGGCAGTGCAGTTAAATGACACGCATCCTGTCATGGCAATTCCGGAATTAATTCGCCTGCTGATGCACGAAGGCATAGAATTCTCCCAGGCCGCCGAAACGGCTAAGAAAGTGTTCCGGTATACGAATCATACTATCATGGCGGAGGCTCTTGAAAAATGGTATGCACCGCTTGTGCAGGAACTTCTGCCGGAAATCTATCAGATTATCGTCAGACTGAACGAAATGCTGATTGCCGAACTCTATCAGAAAAACGCAGAAAAAGAACAGATTAATCATATGCGCATCATTCAGGATAATATGATTCACATGGCGCACATGGCAATTTTCATGGGCAGCTATATCAACGGCGTAGCGGAAATTCATACACAGATTCTGAAAGATACAGCCCTGAAAGACTGGTATGCATATTATCCGGAACGCTTCCAGAACAAGACCAACGGCATCACACAGAGAAGATGGCTTGCCCTGTGCAATCAGGAACTTTCTGCATTGCTGACGGAACTGCTTGGTTCGGAAGACTGGATTAAAAATCTTGACCTGCTGAAAGAACTGGATAAATTTGCAGAAGATGACAGCATCATGCAGAGATTTATCAAAATCAAGCAAGAAAAGAAAGCACAGCTTGTAAAATATATAGATTTCAGAGAATCTGACAGATTTGAAACGCCGGAATCCTGTGAAAAATTCTTTGATTCTGAAAATACAGTTTTTGATATTCAGATCAAGCGTCTGCATGAATACAAGCGTCAGCTGCTGAATGCGTTCTCTGTTTTATATTTATATTATGGCATCAAAGACGGAAGCATCACAGATCTGCCGCCCGTGGCATTTATTTTCGGCGCGAAATCCGCTCCGGGATATCGCAGAGCCAAGGCGATTATCAAATATATTAACGAAATTGCTGACATGATTGATCATGATCCGGAAGTTTGTGATAAAATCAAAGTTTTCTTTGTATCAGAATATAATGTTTCCTACGCTGAAAAATTAGTTGCCGCAGCGGATATTTCAGAACAGATTTCCACAGCCGGCACAGAAGCTTCCGGCACAGGCAACATGAAGCTGATGCTCAACGGAGCCGTCACGCTGGGCACTTACGACGGCGCAAATGTCGAAATCGCGCAGGAAGCCGGAGAGGAAAATAATTATATTTTCGGCGCAAGAGTAGAAGATATCAAAAAAATAGAAGAATCTTATGACAGCCGCAGAATTCTGGCCGAAAATGACAAGCTCCGCCGGGTTGTCCAGACTCTGATGGACGGCACATTCTCCGACGGCGGCAGCGGCGATTTCAAAGAACTCTATGATGCACTGACCGACGGCGCAAGCTGGCATAAGCCCGATCATTATTATCTGATGCTGGATTTGCAGGATTATTGCGACACCAAAATCAAGGCTCTTAAAGATTACAAATCCGACCGCCTGGCATTTGCCCGGAAACAATGGCATAATATCTGCCATGCCGGAAAATTCAGTTCTGACAGAACGATCAAAGAATATGCTGACGAAATCTGGCAGATTCAGCCTGTCAGCTTTGAAAATTAAGGAGATGCAAAATTCATGAATCAGAATCATTACGATGTCATTATTGCCGGCGGCGGAGCTGCCGGACTGTATGCCGCAATCAACCTGCCGGAAACAGCCAGAATTCTGCTTCTGACAAAACGGGAACTTTCTCTCTGCAACACTGCCCTTGCCCAGGGCGGTATTGCAGGTGTTTACAACTCTCCGGAGGATAAGACCACTCTGCATGAAAATGATACCTATATTGCCGGAGGATTCCAAAATAATCACAAGACAGTGCATATGCTTGTGGAGGAAGCCGCCCAGGATATCGGAAAAATTATCGAACTCGGCGTAGATTTTGACAAGAAAGAAGACGGCGATTATC